>JAHELH010000258.1 GCA_024644285.1 Paracoccaceae bacterium
GCCAGATCGACGCCGCTGCCGTCCGCCTTGACGCGAACCTTCACGTTGTAGTCGATCACGCGCTTGACGGGCACCAGTACCTTCATGAGCGTCTCTCCAATCTGCGCCCGGGCCGGGCGGTTCGAAATTCTCCGGTCCGGCTTTAGCGGCTTGCAGGGCGGGAAAACAGTGCAAAATCGACGCGGGCAGGGCCGGGGACGTCACGTTTCGGCTGTGCTAGGTTTCGCTGACGGGAATGTGGGGAGCCGCGAAGATGCCCGGCGTGGCCGAGACCGACCTCTGGGCCAAAGAGCGGGCACTGCTGGAGGAGTGGCGGCGGTACCTGCGCGGGATGACGCCCCAGAGGTTCGGGGCACGGCCGTGTCGCTACCGGTTCGCGCCCGGAACCCAGAGGACGTCGCCCTTGCCCTCGTCGTTGGCCATGCGGGCTGCGACGAAGAACCAGTCGGACAGGCGGTTGAGATATTTCACTGCCGCCGGGTTCACCGATTCCATCGTCGCCAGTTCGACCGTCAGCCGTTCGGCGCGGCGGGCGACGGTGCGGCAAAGATGCAGATGCGCGGCCAGCGCCGTGCCGCCGGGCAGAATGAAGCTGCGCAGGGGTTCGAGGATCTTGGTCATGGCGTCGATCTCGCGCTCCAGCCGCGCCACCTGGGTCTCGCTGACCCGCAGCGGCGGGTACTCGGCCTCGGCGTCCTGCTCCATGTCCGGGCGGCAGAGATCGGCGCCGGCGTCGAAAAGATCGTTCTGGATGCGCGAAAGCTGTCCGTCGAGCTCGGCCCCGGCATGCAGCCGCGCCATGCCGACGGTGGCATTCAGCTCGTCGACCGTGCCGTAAGAGGTCACGCGGATTGAATGCTTGGCGACGCGGGCGCCGTTGCCCAAAGCGGTTTCGCCGTGATCGCCTGTCTTCGTGTAAATCTTGTTGAGCGTGACCATCAATTGCCCCCCATGCGCCGGAAGAACACGAAGAGCACCAGCAGGATCACCACGATGGCCTGGGCCGCGATGCGGTAGCGCATGATCCGGTTGGCGTGCTTGCGGTTGAAATCGCCGCCCCGGGCGAAGCCGCCGATGCCGATCATCAGGATCACCAGAACGATCAGCGCGCCGACGGCGACGGCGATGAAAAGCGGATCCTTGAGCATGGGCGCGGCTCCTTTCCGGGGTGTCGCAAGCGATGTAGCGGCGGGGTGCGGAAAAGCGAAGGACAAACTGCCGCGTCAAAGCCGCGCGACCACCCAGTCGGCCGCGCGCGTCGGCAGGATGCGGCGCAGCACGTTCGAGGTATGCGCGAGCTTTGTCACCAGGTAGCGCGGGCGCGGGCGCGGCGCCTCGACGGCGTGGATCAGCTTGGCGGTCACGTCGCTGGCCGGCACCTCGAGCCGGGCGTTGGGGTTCCGGCCGCCCGTCCGTTTCAGCAGCGTGCCGCGATAGTCGTCGGCACGGGCCGAGGCCTGCCAGTCGATCCAGCGCTCGAAGTTCCTGGCCGAGTTCTCGCCGAATTTCGTAGTGATCAGGCCGGGCTCGATCAGGCTGACATGGATCGGCTCGCCGCGCAGTTCGTGGCGCAGGGTGTCGGTCATCCCCTCCATGGCGTATTTCGTGCCGATATAGGCGGCGCGCCAGGGATAGGCGACGAAGCCCAGCACCGACGAGCAGTTGACGATGCGGCCGTGGCCCTGGGCGCGCATCACCGGGATAACCCGGCGGATCAGGTCGAAGGGGCCGAAGACGTTGGTCTCGAAGATCGCGCGCAGGGCGTCGCGGGGCAGATCCTCGACCAGCCCGGGAATGCCGTAGGCGCCGTTGGCGAAGATCGCGTCGAGCGTGCCGCCGGTTTTTTCCAGCACCTCGGCCAGCGCGCTTTCGATGGTGGCGGGGTCGTCGTGGTCGAGATGCGGGCTGGCCAGCCCCTCGCGCTGCAGCCGGGCGCAATCCTCGGGCTTGCGGCAGCTGGCGAAGACCTGCCAGCCGCGCCGGAACAGGGTGTGCGCCGCGTCGTAGCCGATGCCCGAGGAGCAACCTGTAATGAGTATCGATTTCATGGCTGTCTCCCTGGCCGCGCGCCCGAGGGATAGGCCAGCGGCGCGGACGGGGCAAACATGAAAATGGCCCTGCGCCGGCCTGAATGAGGGAAGAGCCGGGGCAGGGCCTGAGGTGTCACGTCGCGGGGCCAGGCCGCGAGGCGAAGAACGCGGTCAGCCGGGGGTCACGCGGGCCAGGAACTTGCCCGACATGTAGCCCTCGGCCCCGCTGTCGAGATCGCGGATGCGCATCCAGCCGTTCTCGGCCGTCTCGATCAGTTCGGCGCGCGCGCCGCGGCGCAGCGTGCCCACGATGTCATTGCCGGTGGACGGGCCGGCGCGCAGGTTCACCACGGTGCCGGAGACCTCGACGACGTCGATGCCCTTGTCCTGCAGCACAGAGGCTGGCGCGTCGAACTTGCCGATGCGCAAGAGGCCGCTGTCTTCCGCCTCGGCCGGGTCTTCTGCGACGGCCGGCGTCACGTCTTCGATGGCCACGGCCGGTGTCACGGAGGGTTCGGGCGACGCGGTGAAGTTGGCATTGATCAGCAGCGGCTCGGTCGCGGGCGAAAAGGTGCCGCGGGCAGAGACCGGCTGGACCGGTTCGGGGGCAGCGGCCTCGGCGGTGGCCGTGCCCGGCTGTTCGGTGCCGAAGATCACCATGGCGAGGTACAGGCTGGCGCAAAGCAGGGTGGTCAGTCGAATGAACATCGGTGTGTGCCTCCGGGTCGGTTGCGAATTCAACATGTTAGACCCCGGAAGGTTCCGCGTGGTTCAAAACATTCGGCAAAGGCGAGACCGTCACGGCCTCTGGCGCGGCCGAAGCGCCGCGGTTTTCGGACATCAGCGATGCCAAGGTGATGGCGGTGGTCAGGATCAGTGACAGTCGGATCATTGTGGCGTCCCCCGTATTTACTGGGGTCCGTCTACTGGCGTGCCGGATTGCCGACACGGGGAATAAATCGCGCAATGCCCCCCTCAGCGCGCTTTACCGGTCTGCGGCGGGCTTGTATCACCCGTGCCATGAGCGACGACATCGACGATCCCGTCCTGCCCCCCGCCGACCTGTCCGAACCCCTGCGCCGCGCCATCGGCGAGCGCTATCTGACCTATGCGCTGTCGACGATCATGAACCGGGCGCTGCCCGATGCGCGCGACGGTCTGAAGCCGGTGCACCGCCGGATCCTCTATGCGATGCGGGAATTGCGGCTGGGATCGGGCGGCGGGTTTCGCAAGTCTGCGAAGATCTCGGGCGACGTGATGGGCAACTATCACCCGCATGGAGACGCCGCGATCTACGACGCGATGGCGCGGCTGGCGCAGGAGTTCAACGTCCGCTACCCGCTGGTCGACGGGCAGGGCAATTTCGGCAATATCGACGGCGATAACCCCGCGGCGTCGCGCTATACCGAGGCGCGGATGACGCCCGCCGCCGAGGCGCTGCTGGAGGGGCTGGACGAGAACGCCGTCGACTTCCGCGACAATTACGATGGAACGCTTACCGAGCCTGTGGTGCTGCCAGCGGCGTTTCCGAACCTGCTGGCCAACGGGTCGAGCGGCATCGCCGTGGGCATGGCGACCAACATCCCGCCGCACAATATCGAAGAGCTGTGCAATGCCTGCCTGCACCTTATCAAGGCGCCGAACGCGCGCGACGAGACGCTGCTGGAGCATGTGCCGGGGCCGGATTTCCCGACCGGCGGGGTTATCGTCGAGCCGCGCGAGAACATCCTGACCGCCTATCGCACCGGGCGCGGGTCGTTCCGGCTGCGGGCGCGGCACGAGGTCGAGGATTTGGGGCGCGG
>JAHELH010000027.1 GCA_024644285.1 Paracoccaceae bacterium
AGCCGCTGGGCGGGGTTCGCCACGCGCACCATGCCCGATCTTCTGGAGCAGTCGCGCAGCGAGACGGTGGTGATCGCGCAGATCGAAGAGCCGGAAGGCGTCGAGGCGGCCGCCGGGATCGCGGCGGTCGAGGGGATCGACGGGCTGTTCGTCGGGCCGTCCGATCTGACCGTCGCCTACGGCAAGACCGCGCCGGGGTCGGACGAGGTGCTGGCGGCGCTTGCATCGGTGGGACAGGCGGCGCGGGCGCAGGGCAAGGCCTATGTAAGCTGGGTGGCGAACCCGGCCCAGGCGAAGGACTGGGCAGGTTACGGGCTGACGGTGTTCGTGCTGGCCTCGGAGCACGCCTGGATGCTGGCGGGCGCGCGGGCCGCCGCGGACGGAATCCACGGCCTTTCAGACTAGCCGCGCCGCGTCAGGGATGCGCGGCGAAATGCGCCTTTATCCGCGCGAGCACCGCGTCGCGCATCGCCGGCGCTTCCATCAGCACCTCGTGTTCGGCGCCGTCGATCAGCGCCAGTTCGCCCTTCGGCCAGTCCGCCATCCGCGCGTGCACCGGGGCGGCGTCGACGACGCGCTCGTTGCTGCCGAGGAAGGTGAGCGCGGGCGCATCGGGCGCCGGCAGGGCCGCCAGAATCCTGCATTCGTGCAAAGCCTTGTAGAGCCAGGTCAGGCTGGGTCCGCCGAGGGCCAGGTCGGGATGCACCGAGAGCTGGTTCTGCATGTAGGCGAACTGGTCGGGGTCGGTAGTCAGGACGTTGTCCTGAAACGGGAACTGGTGCACGTAGGTTTCCGGTTTCGTGCCGGGCACGTAATGGTGGCCCAGGCCCACGCTGCGCGCGGCCCAGGACATCGACCAGGCGACGGGCCGCATGAGGCCGGAAATCGCGATGCCCCACATCGGCGCGCTGAAGACGGCGGCTTGAACGTCCAGGCCCTCGATCAGCGCCCGCAGGCCGATGCATCCGCCCATCGAGTGGGCGAGCAGGTAGCGCGGACGGGGCAGGCCCTGTCCATCGGCGCAGGCCAGAAGCGCGGCCACGTCCTGCTGGTAGTCGGTGAATTCGCCGATATGCCCGGTATTGGGATCGGGCAGGTCGCGGTCGGCCAGGCCCTGGCCGCGCCAGTCGATCGCCGCCACGGCATAGCCCATGGCGTTCAGATCGCCCGCGAGCAGCCCGTATTTCTCGATATATTCGGTGCGCCCGGGAAACAGCAGGACAGTGCCCTTGTCGCCTTCCGGCCAGAGCCCGACGCGCAGCCGCGACCCGTCCGGGGTATGAACCCAAACCGCTCGCGCCGAGGCCGGGCCGAGGGCCACGTCATGGTGGAAGGGCGCGTCCTCGCTCACCTCAGGCCAGCACCGTGCCGAGCTGCATCGCCAGCCCCATGTCGCCGTCGACCGTCAGCTTTCCCGACATGAAGGCGGCCGTGGGGTTTTCTGCGCCATCGAGGATCGCGCGGAACGTCTCTTCGTCGGCGGTCAGCGTCACGTCAGCCTCTTCGTCGCCGGCACGGGCGCCGGCGCCGTCGATCATGATCGCGCCCTCGCCCTCGATCACGAATTTCGCGGTGCCGCCGTCGAAGCCGCCGCCGTCCATTTTCTCGTTCAGCGCCTTCACAGCCGCGTCGATCGTGTCGCTCATGTCCGCTCCTTGCTTTGTTACCCGGCGGCCCTCGCATTTTCCGCGCGCCGCGTTAATGTCGCCCTTATGAGTAGTTTGCGCCGGCTCTTCAAATCTTTCGTTGCGGCAATCGGACTGGCGTGCGCGCTTTCCGGGATGGCGGCGGCGCAGGACGTCGATCTCGAAGAACTGATGGCCGATCTGGCCGATCCGTCGACCGAGAACTGGGAGCAGATCGAACGGCAGATCATCAAGGAGTGGTCGAAGAGCGGATCGGCGGCGATGGACTTGCTTTTGCAGCGCGGACAGAAGGCGCTGGAGGAGGAGGACTGGGACACGGCGCTGGAGCATTTCACCGCGCTGACCGACCACGCGCCGGATTTCGCCGAGGGCTGGAACGGCCGCGCGACGGCCTTGTTCCAGAAGCAGCTTTTCGGCCCCGCGCTTGAAGATATCGGCCGGGTGCTGGCGCTGAACCCCGATCATTTCGGCGCGATCACCGGGCTGGCGGTGATCCTTCAGCAGACCGGTCAGGACGCGGAGGCGCTGGAGGTGTGGCGGCATCTCGAGACCGTCAATCCGCACCGGCCGGAGCTGAAGGACGCCATCCTGCAGCTGGAACTGGCGACCGAAGGCACCGCGATCTAGTCGGTCGGCGTTCCGGGGGGTGCCATGGTCTCTGCCAGGCAGAAGGCGATCAATCTCTTCGCGCGGTCGATCCAGAAGCCGGCGCTGGCCTTGGTGCGTCCGCCACTGGTGGCCCGGTTCTTCTTCGACCTGAACGCGCGGCTTTTCTTCCGGACTCCGCGCAGATTGCGGCAGCGTCGGGAGGTGCTGGAGGCCGGCGGGCAGCGCGTGCCGGCCGCCTGGCTGGATCTGGGCGGATCGACGGGGCGCGGGGTGATCCTCTATGTCCACGGCGGAGCCTTCATGCTGGGATCGCTGCGGGGCTATCGGCACCTTGTCGCGCGGCTGGCCGACGCCGCCGGAATGGCGGCGTGCTTCGTCGAGTACCGCCTGGCGCCCGAGCATCCCTATCCCGCCGCGCCGGACGACGTGCTGTGCGCCTATCGCGCGCTGCTGGGCTCTGGCGTCGCGGCGCGGCGGATCGCGGTGGTGGGCGACAGCGCGGGCGGGTGCCTGGCGCTGTCGCTACTGCACCGCATCGGGGCCGAGGCGCTGCCGATGCCGGGTGCCGTGGTGGCAATGTCGCCGATCGTGGATTTCACGGAAGGCTCGCCATCGCTGAAGGAGAACGAAGCGCGCGACATTCTGATTCCGCTGCGCTGGGCCCGGCGCGGCCTGGCGTATTACCTGCAGGACGCCGATCCGCGCGATCCGGTCGTGTCGCCGGTTTTCGGCCGCTACGACGGGGCGCCGCCGGTTCTGCTGCAGGTCAGCGAAAGCGAGGTGCTGCGCGACGATTCCCGGCGCATGGCCGAGGCGCTGCGGAGCCAGGGCGTGACGGTACGGCTGGACGAATGGCAGGATGTCCCGCATGTTTGGCAGATCAATGTCGGGCGCAGTCCCGAGGCCGACAAGGGTGTGACCGATATCGCGGACTTTCTGATGGAAACATTGAGTGATTGACGCCGCCCGGGTTGTCGTTCGTCGCGGCGACGTTATGTGCGATCAAAGCAGACAAGAGCCAACCAATGACCGCGAATGCCGCCCGGATCACCGCCGTCCTGGGCCCCACCAACACCGGCAAGACGCATTACGCCATCGAGCGGATGCTGGGCTACCGCACCGGAATCATCGGCCTGCCGCTGCGGCTTCTGGCGCGCGAGGTCTATGACCGGATCGTCAAGTTGCGCGGGCCGTCGGTGGCGGCGCTGGTCACCGGCGAGGAACGGATCGTGCCCGAGCGCACCCAGTACTGGGTCTGCACGGTCGAGGCGATGCCAGAGGGGCTGGGGCCGGATTTCCTGGCCGTCGACGAGATCCAGCTGTGCGGCGACCCGGATCGCGGACATGTCTTTACAGACCGGCTGCTGCGGGCGCGCGGCCAGCACGAGACGCTGTTTCTGGGCTCGGACACCATGCGCAGCGCCATCGCGGCGATGGTGCCCAGGGCGCGGTTCCTGCGGCGCGAGAGGTTCTCGACGCTGGTCTATACCGGCCAGCGCAAGATCAGCCGGATGAAGCCACGCTCGGCCATCGTCGGCTTCTCGGTCGACAACGTCTATGCCATCGCCGAGCTGTTGCGCCGGCAGAAGGGTGGCGCGGCGGTGGTTATGGGGGCGCTGAGCCCGCGTACCCGCAACGCCCAGGTGGCGATGTACCAGAACGGCGACGTGGATTACCTGGTCGCCACCGACGCCATCGGCATGGGGCTGAACCTGGATATCGACCACGTCGCGTTTTCCAGCCTGTCGAAATTCGACGGCCGGCGGATGCGGTACCTGGCGCCGAACGAGCTGGCGCAGATCGCGGGCCGCGCCGGGCGCTACATGTCGGACGGCACCTTCGGGGTGACCGGCGAGGCGCCGAAGCTGGACGGCGGCGTGGCCGAGGCGATCACCGAGCACCGTTTTGCCCCGGTGCGCAAGCTGCACTGGCGCAATTCGGACCTGTCGTTCCGCTCGGTGGCGGATCTGATCGCCTCGCTCGAGGCCGGCACCGACGACCAGTGGCTGACGCGGGCGCGCGAGGCCGACGACCTGAGCGCTCTGAAATCGCTGGCCGAGGCGCCTGAAGTCGCGCCGCGTATCGCCGACGCGGGCGACGTCAAGCTGCTGTGGGACGTCTGCCGCATTCCCGATTTCCGCGGCATCAGCGCAGGCGAGCATGCCGGGATGCTGGAGCGCATCTTCGGCTTTCTGCATGACGGCGGCCGGGTGCCCGACGACTGGCTGGCGCGCCAGATCCAGCGTATCGACCGCACCGATGGCGACATCGATACCCTTTCCAAGCGGCTGGCCTATATCAGGACATGGACATATGTCGCGCAGCGCAAGGGCTGGGTCGACGACGAAATGCATTGGCGCGAAGAGACCCGCGCTGTAGAAGACCGCCTGTCGGACGCGCTGCATGGCGCGCTGACCCAAAGATTCGTGGACCGGCGCACCAGCTTGCTGCTGCGCCGGCTCAAGCAGAAGGAGAGCCTGGTGGCCGATCTGAACGACAAGGGCGAGGTGACCGTCGAAGGGCAGTTCGTGGGCAAGCTGGAGGGATTCCGGTTCCGCCAGGACGCCAGCGCCTCGCCGGACGAAGGCAAGACGTTGCGGCAGGCCGCGCTGCAGGCGCTGAAACCCGAGTTCCACCTGCGCGCCGACCGGTTCTACAACGCCCCCGATACCGAGATCGACTTCACCGACCAGGGCGGGCTGATGTGGGGCGAGACGGCCGTCGGCAAGCTGGTTGCCGGCCCCGAGCCGCTGAAACCGCAGGTCGAGGCCTTTGTCGACGAAGAGGCCGGGCCGGACGTGTCGCAGAAGGTGCAGCGGCGGCTGCAGCATTTCATCGATCGCAAGGTCGCGACGCTGTTCGAGCCGCTGCTGGCGATGCAGAAGGACGAGGCGCTGACCGGTCTGGCGAAGGGGTTCGCCTTTCGGATGATCGAGGCGATGGGCGTGCTGCCGCGCGACCAGGTCGCCGCCGAGGTCAAGGAGCTGGACCAGGATGCGCGCGCGTCGCTGCGCAAGCACGGCATCCGGTTCGGCCAGTTCACCATCTTCATGCCGGCGTTGCTGAAACCCGCGCCGACCCGTCTGCGGCTGGTGCTGTGGTCGCTGGCGCAGGGTCTGGACGAGTTCCCCGAGAGCCCGCCGCCAGGGCTGGTGACGGTCCCGGCGATGACCGGTGCGCCCGAGAGCTATCACACGATGTCGGGCTACCGGGCGGCGGGCACGCGCGCGATCAGGATCGACATGCTGGAGCGGCTGGCCGACATGCTGCGTGAGGAGGACAGCCGCGGCGGGTTCGAGGCCAAGGCGGACATGCTGTCGATCACCGGCATGACGCTGGAGCAATTCGCGGACCTGATGCAGGGGCTGGGCTATACCGCGGAGCGGGACGAACGCGAGAAGGCCAAGCCGGTCGACAAGGTGGTGCCCGGGGCGGAAGGCGCCGGCGTGCCCGAAGGTGCCGGGGAGCAGCCGGTGATCGATGTGGCGCAGACCCCGCCCGAGGGCGGGATCGTCGAAACGCCCGCGCCGCCGCCCGCCGACGACGTGCCCCCGCCGACCGGTGACATCGTCGACGAGGGCATGGCTCCGATTGTCGAGGAACCGCCAGAGGAACCCCAGGCCGGTGACGGGATCCCCGATGTACCCGCCGAGGAGGTGCCGGCAGGCACCGCGCCGGATGCCGGGCTGGCCGGCCCGGAAACCGAGGTTTTCTACGTGTTCCGCTGGGGCGGGTTCGCGCGCGGCGGCGACCGGCCGCGCCGCGGCGGCAAGCAGGGCGGCAAACCCGCGGGCAAGCCGCGCGGCAAGCCCAAGGGCAAGCGCGGCCCGAATGCCAAGCCCGAGACCTTCCAGGCGCGCCCGCCGAAGAAGGAAAAGGAAATCGATCCGGACAATCCTTTTGCGGCGGCGCTGATGGGGCTGCGGGACAAGGACTGAATGGCGGATCCGCGCCCGACCATCCGGTTGGATAAGTGGCTTTGGTATGCGCGGTTCTTCAAGACACGCGGTCTGGCCGCGCGGGCGGTGAGTGGCGGGGTGGTCCGGGTCAACACCGTGCGCGTCGCCAAGACGTCCACCGCGGTGGGCGAGGGCGACACGCTGACCTTTCCGCAAGGCCGCCGCATTCGCGTCGTCCGGGTGCTGGCGCCGGGCACGCGACGCGGACCCGCGCCCGAGGCGCAGACGCTCTACGACGATCTCACGCCCCCTGAGGAACGCGCCCCCGGGCCGGCGCCGCGGACCGGCGAGCGCCCGACCAAGCGCGACCGCCGCAGGCTGGAAGCCTGGCAGAAAAGCGGGGAGGAGGGCCATGACTGAGAGAGTCGACGTCTTCTGGTCCTTCCGCAGCCCCTACAGCTATCTGGCGGGGCCCGACATGCTGGCGCTGGAGCGGGACTTCGATGTGCGCCTGGCGTTGCGCGTGGTGCTGCCGCTGGCGGTGCGGCAGCGCGATTTCTATGACCGCGCCAGCCGGGATTGGCGCGACTACATCGCGCTCGACTGGCGCCGGCGGGCTGAGTTCCTCGGCATGCCGCACGGCCGGCCCGACCCGGATCCGGTCGTGATCGACACCGATACCGGCCGCGTGGCCGACCATCAGCCGCATATCCACTGGCTCAGCCATCTTGGCGTCGAGGCGGAACGCCGCGGCCTGGGTGCGGCGTTCGCCGCCGAGGTGTCGCGGCTGATCTTCGGCGGCACCGCGAGCTGGAACCAGGGCATTCACCTGGCCGCCGCGACGGCGCGGGCCGGGCTGCACCTGGAAGACATGTGGGAAGAGATCGAGGACGGCGACCACGCGGACGCGATCGCCGAGAATCACTCTGCGCTGGCGCAGGCCGGGCACTGGGGCGTGCCGACCTTCGTCGTCCGGGGCGAGCCGTTCTTCGGCCAGGACCGCGTCGAGCTGCTGCGCTGGCGGCTGGAGCGCCTTGGGGTCCCCCGGCGCGGCTGAAACCAGGTGTCAGGCAGCCGCGTATTGTGATTTGGCATGGCTTGAATGACCGGCGGCGCTGAATTAGCTAGGGCGCGGACGCCCGCCCCCGGAAGATTGCCATGACCTATATCGTCAACGACGCCTGCATCGCCTGCAAATACACCGATTGTGTCGAAGTCTGCCCCGTCGATTGCTTTTACGAGGGCGAGAACATGCTGGTGATCCATCCCGACGAGTGCATCGATTGCGGTGTCTGCGAGCCGGAATGCCCGGTTGACGCGATCCGCCCGGACACCGAGCCGGACATGGAGAAATGGGTCGAATTCAACCGAAAATACTCCGAGATGTGGCCGGTGATCGTCACCAAGAAGGACGCGCTGCCGGACGCCGAGGCGCATGACGGCGAGGACGGCAAGCTGGAGAAGTATTTCTCGGAAAAGCCGGGCGAGGGCGGCTGAACGCGCGATTCGGTGCAAGCGGGCTTGCGGAGCGCATTCCCGGGGGTCTGTGTCGTGGATTCGGACCGCGGCGGCGCTTGATTTGCGGCACTCGCAGGTCATTCTGCACTGCGGCACTTTAAAAAGCGCGGATTTTCTGCTATGTTAACGTGATAACAACGCTGGAAACCTGACATCGTCTTCGGAGCAGTGGGTTCTGGAGCCGGACAAATTGGCGCCAATGATGGATGAGACGGGGCTACTGCTCGGCTCCGAACCTGTTCTTGACGCCTGTTGTCATGGGGACCTTTCTAGGAAGGATGCTGCATGAGTAAGGCCAAGAAACCCGAGTTCCGCCCGAATGACTTCGTCGTCTATCCCGCCCACGGCGTGGGCCGGATCATCTCGATCGAGGAACAGGAGATCGCCGGGATCTCGCTGGAGTTGTTCGTCATCTCGTTCGAGAAGGACAAGATGACGTTGCGGGTGCCGACGCACAAGGCGACCGAGGTGGGCATGCGCTCGCTGTCCTCGCCGGACGTGGTGAACCGGGCGATGTCGACGCTGAAGGGCAAGGCCAAGGTGAAGCGGGCGATGTGGTCGCGCCGGGCCCAGGAATACGAGCAAAAGATCAACTCGGGCGATCTGATCGCCATCGCCGAGGTTGTCCGCGACCTGCACCGCACCGACGATCAGCGCGAGCAGAGCTATTCCGAGCGCCAGCTGTACGAGGCGGCGCTGGAGCGGCTGACCCGCGAGGTCGCCGCCGTGTCGGGCGACGACGAGGCGGCCGCGCAGAAGCAGGTCGACGAGGTGCTGGAGACCCGCGCGGCCTGAAACGGCGACCGCGAGGATTGAGACCGCCGCCCCGCCCGGGCGGCGGTTTTCTTGTGCGCCTAGCCGAGGAGCGCGGCGAGCGTGGCCAGCGCGGCGATTTCGCAGCATTGCTGCGTCGCGCCGAGGATGTCGCCGGTCTGCCCGCCGATCTTTGTGCGCGCGATGGCGGCGACGGCAAGACCGGCGAGAACGACGGCCAGCGTCGCCGCGATGGCCGATCCGCCCACCGAAATCAGAGCCAGCGCCACGGCGAGAGCCGCGGCAATCAGCGCCGCGCGCCGCGGGGGCCGGCCAACGGCGTGCGACAGCCCGGTATCGCGGGCATGCGGCAGGGCGTGCATCAGCGCCGTCATCGGCGCCCGCGACAGGACCGCCGCGGCGAGGACCGGACCCGCGACGTGGCCTGCGGCGAACAGCCCGGCCAGCGCCGTCCAGCGCAGGCCCAGCGACAGGATCAGCGCCAGCACGCCGTAGGTGCCGATCATGCTGTCGCGCATGATCTGCAGCCGCCTGTCACGGTCCCAGCCGCCCCAGAGGCCGTCGGCGCTGTCGGCCAGGCCGTCCTCGTGCATCGCGCCGGTGACGAGGATCTGCACCGCCAGCACACATCCCGCGGCCACAGCGCTGGGCAGACCGGCGGCCATGGCGACGACCGCCGACACGGCGGCCAGACCGCCCACAGCAAGACCGACCAGCGGATAGGCCCAGGCGGCGCGCGCGCTCTGTTCGCTGTCCGCTGCGGGCATCGGCAGCCGCGTCAGCAGCGCCAGCGCGGTGGCGATATCGGCGGCGCGCGGGGCGGTCTGGTCGTGTTCTGCCATCGGCACCGGGCTTTTGGGTTGTTGCGGGTCGCGCCTTAGCGATAGAGGCAAGCCTGTGCCTGCGCAACGAGGTCCGCGATGACTCCCGACTTGCCCGACCAGCTTTTGACACTGCTGGCTGCCCTGCACGCGGGCGATGCCGCGCTGCCCGGACCCGATGAGAAGGCGATCGCGGCGGCGCGGGAACGTAACGGCCAGCTGACAAAGCCGCCGGGCGCGCTGGGCCGGCTGGAGGAGCTGGCGATCTGGTATGCGGGCTGGCGCGGCGCCGGGCAGCCGGTGCTGGAGCGGCCGCAGGTCATCGTGTTCGCGGCCAATCACGGGGTTGCGGCGCGCGGGGTCTCGGCCTTTCCGGCGGCGGTGACGGCGCAGATGGTGGCGAACTTCCGGGCCGGCGGGGCCGCGGTCAACCAGCTGGCCCGCGCGTTCGGGGCGCGGATGGACGTGCATGCGCTGCAGCTTGACCGGCCGACGGCGGATTTCACAACGGCTCCGGCGATGGACGAGGCCGCGTTCCTGGACGCGCTGCGGACCGGGTGGCTGGCGGTTGATCCGGGCGCGGACCTGTTGGTGGTGGGCGAGATGGGGATCGGGAACACGACAAGCGCTGCGGCGCTGGCTGCGGCGCTGTTCGGGGGCGAGGTCCGCGACTGGGTGGGGCGCGGAACCGGCGTCGACGATGCCGGGCTGGCGCTGAAGACGCAGGTGGTTGCCGAGGGGCTGGAGCGGCACCGCGACCGATTGGGCGAGCCGCTGGAGGTGTTGCGCTGTCTCGGCGGGCGGGAACTGGCGGCGATGGTGGGCGCGATCCTGCGCGCGCGGATGGAGCGGATACCGGTGATCCTTGACGGCTACATCTGCACCGCGGCGGCGGCGGTGCTGGAAAAGGCGGCGCCGGGGGCGCTGGATCACTGCGTCGCGGGGCACCTGTCGGCAGAGGCCGCGCATGGCCGGATGCTGGAAGCGCTGGGCAAGGCGCCGCTTCTGTCGCTGGACCTGAGGCTGGGCGAGGGCTCGGGCGCGGCGCTGGCGATCGGCGTGCTGAAGGGCGCCGTGGCCTGCCATTCCGGCATGGCCACCTTCGCCGAGGCGGGCGTCGCGTCCGGTTAGCCCGACGGTCAGCCGTCAGGTCTCGGGTTTCTTGCCGCGCTGCAGGGCGTGGGCGACCAGCGCCGCCTCGAGCTCGGAATTGAGTTCTCTCGACCGCTCCATATAGGCGCTGTTCTGATCCAGCGGCACGCCGGGCTCCCACAGCTTGGCAAGCTCCAGAAGCGTGCTGCGGTCGTGGTCGAAATAGGTTCTTTCCAGCGCGTCGGCCTCGTATTCGCTGAGGCCGAGATTTTCCAGCACGTAGCGACCGGCCCGCAGGCTGCTGTCGAAGGTTTCGCGGACGATGTCGTCGGCGCCGGCGCGTCCCAGGGCGAAGACATGGACCCGGTCGCGGGCACGGGCGATGATGTGCAGGTCGGGTCGTTCGCGGCGGGCATAGGTGACCAGGCGCACGGCGGCCTCGGAATCGTCGAGCGCCACGACGAGGACCGACGCGTCCGCCAGCCCCGCCGCGCGCAGAACCTCGGGGCGCGTCGGATCGCCGAAGTATCCGCGGAAGCCGAATTTGCGCATCAGCTGGATGGTGGGCAGGTCATGGTCCAGAACGGTCGTCTTGAATCCCGACATGGTGACCAGGCGGTTGACCGTCTGCCCGAACCGTCCGACGCCCGCGATGATGACCGGACCCTGGGGATCGATCTTGTCGGCTTCGGGCGTCGACTCCTCGTCGCGGAAGCGCGTGGAAATCCAGTCGTACAGGATGAAGAAGAGCGGCGTGATCACCATGGACAGCGCGGTGACCAGCAGCAGGGTCTGGGTGATGCCCGGCGGCAGCACGTTCTGCTGCGCGGCGAACGAGATCAGGACGAAGCCGAATTCGCCGGCCTGTGCCAGTCCCAGCGTGAACAGCCACTGGTCGCGCCCCTTCAGCTTGAACAGCCGGCCGAGGACGTAAAGGACGACGCCCTTCAGCACCATCATGCCAAGGGTCATCGCCAGAAGCGTCATCGGCCGGGACAGGAAGTAGTCGACATTGATGCCGGCACCCACGGCGATGAAGAAGAGGCCGAGCAGCAGGCCCTTGAACGGCTCGATATTGCCTTCAAGTTCGTGCCGGAATTCGGAGTTCGCCAGCACCACGCCGGCCAGGAAGGTGCCGAGCGCGGGCGACAGGCCCACCAGCGTCATCATGAAGGCGATGCCAATGACCAGAAGCAGGGCGAAGGCGGTGTGCATCTCGCGCAGGCGCGAGGCGTAGATCCAGCGGAATACCGGGTTGACCAGGTAGATGCCCACCAGGATCACGCCCGCGATCATGGCGAGCGTGACCAGCGTGGCGCCCCAGCCCGGCAGGCCCTCGACCAGCGACAGGGCGGCGTCGTGGTGGTCGTCCTGCGGCTTGGGCAGGGCCGGGTTTATCGGGCGCTGCACCGAGCCGTCGGGGCCGAAGAAGGGCACCGCGGCGCCGGCCAGCAGCGGCACCACGATCAGCATCGGGATCACTGCGATGTCCTGGGTCAGGAGCACCGAGAACGCCGAGCGCCCGCCCTGGGTGCGCATCAGCCCCTTTTCGGTCAGCGTCTGCAGGACGATCGCCGTCGATGACAGCGCGAAGATCATGCCGATGACGAAGCCGCCCGCGACCGGCTGGCCCAGCCAGACGGCGGCGGCGGCGATGACGATGATCGTCACCATGATCTGCAGGCCCCCAAGCCCGAGCAGGCGATGCCGCATGTCCCACAGCATCCTCGGCTCCAGCTCCAGCCCGATGAGGAACAGCATCATCACCACGCCGAATTCGGCGAAATGCTGCAATTCGACGGTGTCGTCGCCGGCCAGCCCAAGGACCGGCCCGATGATCACGCCGGCCAGCAGATAGCCCAGCACCGAGCCAAGCCCGAGCCGCGCGGCGATCGGCACCGCGATGACCGCCGCGACGAGGTAGATCGTGGCGAAGAACAGGAAACCTTCCATGGTACGTGTTGGCCTTTCGAGCTTTGCGCCCAGCATCGCGGGCGGCGCGCGAGAACTCAAGCGGTTGCGGGATCATCTGTTGTTTCAGGGCGATTACGTCTGCGTGACGATCACGCAATAGCCTCAGGTGGGCAGTGGTGCGTCCGCCTTGAACTGATCCATGACGATTTGGCTTTGCACCCGGGCGACCGCGGGATGCGGCAGCAGGATGCCGTGGATCAGCGTGTTCAGTTCGCGCAGGTCTGCGCAGTAGACACGCAGCAGGTAATCGGCCTCTCCGGTCAGCGTCCAGGCGCTGACGATTTCCGGGCGCAGCGCGACGGTGCGGGCGAAGGTGCGCACCCTGTCGGGCTCGTGGGTGGCCATCTGCACCTGGACGAAGGCCTGCACGCTGAGGCCCAGCCTTTCGGGGTTGAGCCGCGCCGTGTAGCCCTCGATGTAGCCCTCGGCCTCCAGCTTTTGCCGGCGCCGCCCGGCCTGGCTGGGCGACAGCGCGAGGACCTCGCCCAGGGCCTCGGCGGTGAGGTGGGCGTCGGTCTGCAGGGCGGCGAGAAGACGTTTGTCCGTGGAGTCGAGGGGCATGCGGGAATAATGCGCAATTTCATGAAGAGATGTCAATTATGCGCACCAGATACCGATATGTTGAGCAAATACGCGCAAAATTCTCGCGCCGCCGCTCTTATCTTGGTCGCAAGCGCTGAACAGAGGAGAGAACCATGGGTCCGTTTCCGCACGACGCCCCCAAGGCGACGATTTCAAGTGACAACCCCGCCGGGACCGACGGGTTCGAGTTCGTCGAGTTTGCCCATCCCGACCCGCAGGCGCTGCGCGATCTCTTCGCCCGGATGGGCTATGTGCATACCGCGAGCCACCGCACCAAGGATATCGAGCTTTGGCAGCAGGGCGACATCACCTACGTGATCAACAACGAGCCCGACAGCCATGCCCGCCGCTTCGTCGAGGAACACGGTCCCTGCGCCCCGTCTATGGCCTGGCGCGTGGTCGATGCGCAGCACGCCTTCGAGCACGCGGTGAAAATGGGCGCCGAGCCCTACGAAGGTCCGGGCAAGACGGTGGACTGGCCCGCGATCAAGGGGATCGGCGGGTCGCTGATTTACTTCACCGACAAGTATTACGAGGACAATCCCTACAACGAGGAATTCCACTGGGTCGACCGCGCCCATCCCGAGGGCGTGGGCTTTTACTATCTGGATCACCTGACCCACAATGTCTTCAAGGGGAACATGGACAAGTGGTTCAACTTCTACGGCCGCCTGTTCAATTTTCATCAGATCCGGTTTTTCGACATCGAGGGCAAGTATTCCGGGCTCTTCAGCCGCGCCCTGACCTCGCCCTGCGGCCGCATCCGCATTCCGATCAACGAGGATCGGGGCGAGAAGGGTCAGATCGTGTCCTACCTGAAGAAGTACAAGGGCGAGGGCATCCAGCATATCGCCGTTGGCGCGCGCAACATCTACGACGCTGTGGACGCCATCGCCGAGAACGGCATCCAGTTCATGCCGGGCCCGCCCGAGACCTATTACCGGATGTCGAAAGATCGGGTGCACGGCCACGAAGAGCCGCTCGACCGGATGAAGAAGCACGGCATCCTGATCGACGGCGAAGGCGTGGTCGACGGCGGCGAGACACGCATCCTGCTGCAGATCTTCAGCAAGACCGTGATCGGGCCGATCTTCTTCGAGTTCATCGAGCGCAAGGGCGACGACGGTTTCGGCGAGGGCAACTTCAAGGCGCTGTTCGAATCCATCGAGGCCGAACAAATCGCCTCGGGAGAGTTGAAGGCCGACGACGCGGCCTGACGGACCGGCCGGGCGGGGACCTAGAACGCCCCGGCCCGGCGGAAGCCTTCCAGCAGAATCCCGGTGTCGTCTTCCCGGACATAGGGATAGGTCTTGCGGACGTATCCCTCGTCGAAATCCGGCATCAGGTCGCGCAGCTTGCCCAGCGCCTCTGCGGCCAAGGCGGTCTGTTGGAAATAACCGAATGTGGCGACGCAGCGTTGCAGGCCGCGGGCATAGCCGGGCGCGATGGCTAGAAGACGCCGTGCGGCCTCGACCGCGGCGTCGCGGTTGCCGACGAACATCTCGCAGGTGGTGATGTCGCCCAGCGCCGCGGCCCGGCCCTGGTAATCCGGGTTGAGCCGGAAGATGAGGTTCAGGTGTTCCAGCGCGGCCTCGGGCTCGCCGCACCATTCCAGCGCACAGCCGGCGGCGTGGCGCGCCAGAGCGGCGGAGGGATTCAGGCGCACCGCTTCGAAGCTGTGGAACCTGCCGCCGTCGTAATCGTGCAGACCGAAGATGCGGGTCAGGCCGTTGTAGCCGTGCGCTTCCCAGTTGTCGGGGTCGATTTCAAGCGCGCGGGACGTGGCGTCGAGCGCCTGGGCAAAGGCCGCCTCGCGGTCGGCGACCCAACCCAGCAGCGCCGAACGGAAGTGGATGCGCCCGATCCGCGCCAGAGCCGGGGCGAAATCCGGAGCGATGGCCAGCGCCTTTTCCATCAGCCGCACCTGGGAAAAATTCGATTCGGGCGTGCCGTAGCCCTCGCCGCCCTTCCGGTCGATGTCGTCGGCCTGCGCCAGCATCTGCCAGGGCGTGATCGAGGACGGCCGCAGACGGGCGATGCGCGCCGCCTCTGCGCGCGCGATCTGCGGTTCGATCTGCGCGACGATGGCGCGGCTGACGTCTTCCTGGAAGACGAAGATATCGTCCGGCAGGCCGTCGAAAGTCTGCGACCAGATCGTGCGCCCGGTGGCGGCCTCGGTCAGGCCGACCGAGATGCGCACGCGGCCCTCGGCGCAGCGCAGGGTGCCGGTGATGGCATAGCCGGCCTGAAGGTCGTCCATGGCCGCGCGCAGGTCGATCTGCCTGGGTGTCTTCCATCCGATCGCGTCGGGTCCGATGACCGGGAACCAGCGCCAGTAGCACAGGGTGGTGCGCAGGTCGTCGGCAAGGCCGGCGGCGAAAAGGGCGTCCTCGGGCGCAGGCGACAGCGCCTCGAAGGCGCAGAGCAGCACCGCCGGACGCGCGAGGAGCTGCTTGCTGGCCGGGTCGGGATCTTCCTCGGATCCCGCGGCGTCGTCGGCGGCGCGCTGCTGGCGGAGCCAGTCCTCGAAACCCTCCGACCCGAGGTCGAATCCGCACATGAATTCCTCGCCGCCATCCCGGCGCACCTGCACGC
>JAHELH010000259.1 GCA_024644285.1 Paracoccaceae bacterium
ATCGTCGCCGAACCGCGCCGGGCGCAGGTAATCCGCCTCGATCCGCGCCACGGCAAAGACCACGCCGGCCTCGGCCTTCAGCCGCGCCTGGTCGATCCCCGCCGCCGTCACCCATTCGGTGCGCGCGCGCTCGATGAATTTCAGGTAGTTGGCGTAATAGACGATGCCGGCGAGGTCGGTGTCCTCGTAGTAGACGCGGCAGGCGAAGCGGTGGGTCATGCCCGTCAGTCTAGCCCTTCGCAGCAGCCGCGCCAGCCCTCAGCGCAGCCGTTCAAGCCGGCCCTTGCGCTTGACGATGTTCTTGTAGTCCCACTGGATATCCCGCGCCTCGGCCAGCCAGCGCGCCATGAGGCCGGGATCGATCTGCGCCGGATCGGTCAGGCGCAGCTCGGCCGCCTTGAATTTGCCCTCGGGGCTGAGCCCCGGCGTGGTGAAGGACTGGCCGGACCAGAACAAAAGGCGGATACAGTCCTTCAGCCTGGAATAACCGGCCACCGGATTGCCGCCCAGAAACCAGACGGGATGGCCGTGCCAGATGCGGCTCTCGGCCTCGGGCAAATGCCGGTCGATGAGGCCGCGCAGGGTGTCGCAGATCTCGCGCTCCGCTGCTTCCTGCGCGACATGGTAGTCTTGGATGCTCTGGAACCTCGCCCCGCTCATTTTGTCTGCCCCAGCCGTGCCGCCAGCCGCAATGCGTGGCTGGGATCGCAGGCGCTGGCGGGCATCACCGGGTCATAGGCCGCGCGGATCAGCGCAGCGATGTCGGGGCGCAGGATCGTGGCGCCACCGTCGAGGCGCGCGAGGGCCGAGCGGTCGGCGAATGCGCCTGCCGACCACAGCAGGATCACCTGCACCATCTGGCCCAGCGCCAGCGTCTCGGCCGACATCTGCGCCATCGCCTCGTCCATGCGGACGAAGACGAAGGCCGCCTTGATCGCGCCGTCGGGCTCGAAGCGGAACAGCCGGTACTGGTTGGCGTCTTCGGCTTGTAGCCTGTTCAGGAGTGTCGCGAGTTCCGGCACCAGCCGGTCGAGCCCCGGTACGCCGGCCAGCTCTTCCCAGTCGCGCATGAAAAAGACCATCAGGTTGGCGCCCAGTTCAGGGTCGGTCTCGGCCATCTTGTGACCGGCCAAGGTCACCACCGCCTCGCAGGCGCCCTTGACGACGCTCAGCGTCGCGTCGTCGACCCCGAAGACCACCGGCGCGATTGGCCGGGCCCACCGGGCGAAGTGATAGCCGCCGTCCGCGGTGCGAAACAGGCGCTGGATATCCGCTGCCGAAATCGTCGTGGCCCGCGGTGGCCCGCCGGCGGTGGCATCAACCGGATGCATGGCATGCCTCTGTCCTGGCCGGGACTTTTCTGTCCCGCGCCGCCAAGATTCGCGCGCAAATTTGTCATTATTGTGCCAGCGTCGCGGATCGGCGAAAGCCCGCTTACTTGCCGAACAGGTCATCCTGCCCCGGCCCCGCGGGCGGCGTCAGACCCAGATGTTGCCAGGCCCGCGGCGCCAGCATCCGGCCGCGCGGGGTGCGCTGGATCAGCCCCTGCTGCATCAGGAACGGCTCGATCACCTCTTCCAGAGAATCCCGGCTTT
The DNA here is from genome assembly GCA_024644285.1 of Paracoccaceae bacterium. Lineage (GTDB taxonomy): Bacteria > Pseudomonadota > Alphaproteobacteria > Rhodobacterales > Rhodobacteraceae > JAHELH01. The sequence continues at coordinate 1,596 of JAHELH010000259.1, forward strand.
CCGACAGCGCGGCGCTCATCGTCTCGACCCCCACCGGGCCACCCTGGAAGGTTTCGGCGATCGTTGCCAGATAACGCCGGTCGGCGCCGTCAAGCCCGAGGTGATCCACGCCCAGCCGGGTCAGCGCCCGGTCCGCCAGCGCCCGGCTCAGCCGGCCGTCGCCCTCGACCACCGCGAAATCCACCACCCGGCGCAAAAGCCGCCCGGCGATCCGCGGCGTGCCGCGGGCCCGGCGCGCGATCTCGCGCAGGCCGTCTGCATCGGCCTCGACGCCCAACAGCCGCGCGCCACGCGCGACGATTTCCAGCAGTTCCTCGTCGGTGTAGAATTGCAGCCGGATCGGGATGCCGAACCGGTCCCTAAGCGGCGTCGTCAAGAGCCCCATTCGCGTCGTCGCGCCGACCAGGGTGAACGGCTGCAGCTCGATCCGCACGGTGCGGGCCGCCGGCCCCTCGCCGATCACCAGATCCAGCTCGAAATCCTCCAGCGCCGGATAGAGCACCTCTTCGACCACCGGGTTCAGCCGATGGATTTCGTCGATGAACAGGACGTCGCGTGCCTCGAGATTGGTCAAGATCGCCGCGAGATCGCCCGCCCGCGCCAGCACCGGGCCAGAAGTCATGCGGAAATTCACCCCCAGCTCGCGCGCGACGATCTGCGCCAGCGTGGTCTTGCCCAGCCCGGGAGGTCCGTGGAACAGCGCATGATCCATCGCCTCGCCGCGCTGGCGGGCGCTTTCGATGAAGACCCGCAGGTTCGCCCGCGCCTCGGCCTGGCCGGTGAAGGCGTCCAGCGTCTGCGGCCTGAGCGCGCGGTCGATATCCTCGGCGCGGCGCTCGGGCCGCAGGGTGGGATCGGGAGTGGTCATTCCGCGCGCCTCGTCGCCATGGCGGAGAGTGTCGCGCGGCGGCGGCGCGGGAACAAGCCCGCGCCGATGCGCCTCAGTTCCAGGGACCGGCGGCGGCCTGGCGGCGGCGCGCCGGACGGCTGCGCGCGGCGGGGCGGCTCGACACCTGCTGGCCGCCCATCTCTTGCGACAGGCGCTTCAGCGCGGCGATGCGGTTCTGCACGTCCGGATGGGTCGAGAACAGGTTGTCCATCCGCTCGCCCGACAGCGGGTTGACGATGAACATGTGCGCCGTCGCCGGGGCGCCCTCGGCCTGCGGGTTGCGGATGTGCCGGGCCAGGGAGTGGATCCGCGACAGGGCGCTCGCCAGCCACATCGGCTGGCCGACGATCTCGGCGCCGATGCGATCGGCCTCGTATTCGCGCGTCCGCGAGATCGCCATCTGCACGACCATCGCGGCCAGCGGCGCCAGGATCAGCATGGCGATCAGCACGATCGGGTTGGTGCCCCGGTCGCGCGGGGCGAAGAGGCCGAACTGCGAGATGAACGAGATCGCGCCGGCGATGGTCGCGGTCACCGTCATGATCAGCGTGTCGCGGTTGCGGATATGCGCCAGCTCGTGGGCGATGACGCCCGCCAGTTCTTCGCGGCTGAGCGCCTGGATCAGCCCCCGTGTCACCGCCACCGCGGCGTTCTGCGGATTGCGCCCGGTGGCAAAGGCGTTGGGCTGCTCGGTATCGATCACATAGGTGGCGGGGACAGGAAGCTGCGCGCGCCGCGCCAAGTCCTCGATCATCTCCACCAGTTCCGGCGCCTCGCGCGCGGTCACCGGGCGGGCCTTGTGGATTCGCAGCACCATCTTGTCCGAACCCCACCAGGCATAGAGGTTCATCGCGGCGGCGATGGCCAGCGCGATCAGCGCGCCTTGCTGGCCGGCCACCAGCCAGCCGATCCCCATGAACAGCGCCGTCATCACGGCGAGAAGCAGGAAGGTCTTGAGCGTCGACATGGGCGGGTCTCCCGGATTGATTGCCGGGGAAACGCGCAATGCCGCGCCGGGGTTCCGCCGCCTCCACCCTCAACCCTTCGGCGCCAGGAGGCGCAGCGCGGCGCGGATCAGGGCCGCGGTGTCGGCGTCGGGATCGGCGTTCGCCGCCTCCGCCACCGCCGCCGCCGCCTCTCCGGGTCCGTAGCCGAGGTTGCCCAGCGCCGATAGCGCCTCGGCCTGCGCCGCCGCAGTGCCCGTCGGACGGGTCGGGGCGACCGCGCCGGCGCTTCCCGCTGGCGCGGGCTCCACCAGCGCCGCGCTGTCCGCCGGGACCGCGCCGCCCATCGCCATCACCGCCGGCGCCTTGTCCTTCAGTTCGTGCAC
>JAHELH010000028.1 GCA_024644285.1 Paracoccaceae bacterium
CATGCGCCTCGCCCGGATGCATGCAGGCGGCATAGGCGTTGAGCCGGCGGATGCGGTGGGCAAACCCGTTCTCGACCAGAAAATCCAGCGCCCGGTAGGCCACCGGCGGCTGCCGTCCGTACCCGTCCTCGGCCAGGCGTTCCAGCACATCATAGGCGCCGAGCGCGCGATGCGCCTCAAGCAGGATCTCCAGCGCGCGCCGCCTGACCGGCGTCATCCGCAGACCCGCCTTGCGGCTGATCCGCTCGGCGCGCGCCAGCACCGCGCCGGAACAGGCGCTGTGATCGTGCGGGGCGAAGGCGAGCGACGTTTCGGTCATTGCGGGGCCCGAATTGTTATACTATCACATTCTGACTAAACCGACCGGCCCAGCGATACAAGGATCATTTCGATGCGCGCCCTTTCCCTGATCCTCGTCGTACTCGCCGGGCAGGCCTGGGCGGAACCGCCGCGTGTCGTGGCCGATATCGCGCCGGTGCAGTCGCTGGTGGCGATGGTGATGGGGGAGCTGGGGCAACCCGACCTGCTGCTCGATGGAACCGCAGATCCGCATGACTTTCACTTGCGCCCCAGCCAGGCCCGCGCGCTGAGCCGGGCCGATCTGCTGGTCTGGATGGGGCCGGACCTGACGCCCTGGCTCGACCGCGCCCTCGGCAACCTCGCCCCCGGCGCGGTCTCGCTGCCGCTGCTCGATGTGCCGGACGCGCCGATGCGGATCGAGGCCCACGAGGGCGAGGATGCCGGGACCGGCAGCGACCATGACGAAAACCACGCCCACGGAGCGCTGGACCCGCATGCCTGGCTCGATCCGCAGAACGCCGCTTTCTACCTGTCGCATATCGCCGAGGCCCTGGCCGGGCTCGATCCCGATAACGCCAATGCCTATCGCCGGAATGCCGGCGACGCCGCGCAGCGTCTGCGCGCATTGACCACGGATCTCGCGCCTGTGTTGGACCGCATCCGCTCGGTCACCTTGGTCGCCGGCCACGACGAGCTTGGCTATTTCCTTGGCCGGTTCGGGCTGCACCTGACCGGCGCACTCTCCGACGCGGCGGGAAACGCGCCGGGGGTTGCCGGGCTGCGCGACTTGCGCAGCCGCCTGACCGCCGAGGCGCGTCGCGTCTGCCTCCTGCTGGAACCGGGCGCACCCGACAGCATGGCCGAAATCCTCGAACTCACGCCGCCGCCGGTCATCGCCCGGATCGACATCCTGGGCCGGGACCTCCCGCCAGGACCGGAGCTTTACGAAACGGTGTTGCGCGACGCCGCCGCCGCGCTGACTGGCTGCGCAGACGCCTTGGGGCAGTGACACCCCACGCCCGGGTTGCCGGCGGGCCCGAACCGCTGAGCGGCGGCCGCGCGCGCCTGGTCGGATAGTCTTCGCGCCCGTATGATGCATCTTGCCGAATGGCCGGGACTGCATATGGTAGACGTGAGTGCCACACGTCGATGGAGGAGATTGAAATGAAAGGCATTCCCGCCGCGCTGGCGATCTTGGCACTGCTCTGCGCATCGGCCGCCGTCTCGCAGTCAGGCAGGACGTCGGAAGAGTCACCGCCGATCGACTGCGGTAACCGGCTGGTCAACGGAATCGTGTGCAGCGGAAGCTACTGCGACAATGTCTATGTGAACTGTGCGCCGGCGACCTACGACATTGATTCGGTTGCATGGACGCAGCGGATCTCGGAAGAGGACGACATCAAGTTCGGCGGTTGCTTTCTGGACCCGACCCGGTTGGCCATTTCCGTCGGAAAGGATGTTCCCAGTGAGGTGAGCCAATATGACGGTATAATCTCTGGGCTGTCATGTGGCGGCCATTACTGCGACGACATATTCTTGCGCTGCTCAAAGCTGACCGACTTCAAGCCGGACATCGGCGCGCCACCTTGCTTCTGGACACCCTGGATATCAGAGGAATCGAACGACGACGTGAAGCCCGGGTTCAAATATACGACGGAAAACATTGGCGCGACGGCAATGCAGTGCCGCGGCAGCAACTGCGACGACAAACGGTTCTTCTTCTGCCCCCTCGTGGCGCGGTAGGCATTGGCTGCGCCAGGAGGCTCGGCACAGATCGCTCGACGCGCTCAAGCCAGACTGTGTCATCAGCCGAGCGACCTCGATCGCAGGACCGTGCCCTAACGCAGCCGCGCCTCGGTCTTCGCGTCGAAGAAATAGGCGTGCGCCGGGTCAAAGGTGACGCCCACGCGCGAGCCGTGCGGCACCGGCTGGTCCTCGCGCGCCTCCACCGTCAAGCGGTCGCCCTGCGGCGTGTCGAGATAGACATAGGACACGCCGCCCAGCGACTCGGTGAGGTCCACGTGCAGCACGTCGCTCGCCTCGTCGATGACCAGGTGGTTCGGCCGCAGCCCGACGATCACGTCCGCCCCCGTCGAGGGCAGCGCGACCGACGTCGTGACGACCTGATTGCCCAGCCCCGGAACCTTGACCCCGCCGTCCACGACCTGGCCGGTCAGGAAATTCATCGACGGCGAGCCGATGAACCCCGCCACGAAGCGGTTGTCGGGATCGCGGTAGAGATCGAGCGGCGCGCCGACCTGTTCGATGTAGCCTGCCCGCAGCACGACGATCTTGTCGGCGAGCGTCATCGCCTCTACCTGGTCGTGGGTGACGTAGATCATCGTCGCGCCGATTTCGTTGTGCAGCCGCGCGATTTCGACCCGCATCTCGACGCGCAGCTCGGCGTCGAGGTTCGACAGCGGCTCGTCGAACAGGAACACCTCGGGGCCGCGCACGATGGCCCGCCCGATGGCGACGCGCTGGCGCTGGCCGCCGCTGAGCGCGGCCGGCTTGCGCTTGAGATACTGGTCAAGCTGCAGGATGCGGCTGGCCTCGCCCACCTTCTCCCGGATCTCGGTTTTCGGATGTCCGTTCATTTTCAGGCCGAAGCCCATGTTCTCCTCGACCGTCATGTGCGGGTAGAGCGCGTAGGTTTGGAACACCATCGCAACGCCGCGTTCCGCCGGGTCGAGCCGGGTCACGTCGCGCTTGCCGATCATGATGGTGCCCTCGCTGGTCTCTTCCAGCCCCGCCACCATGCGCAACAGCGTGGACTTGCCGCAGCCCGAGGGACCGACGAAGACGCAGAACTCTCCGTCGTCGATCACCAGGTCGACCCCATGGATGACCTGGACATCCCCGTAGCGCTTGATCGCGTTCTTCAGCGTGACACCTGTCATCTGTCTGTCCCTTGCGTGAGTGTTCGGTTCTCCGCGCCGCCGGTCTGCGGAAAGCGCCAGTCCTCGGCCTCTGCGGCGATACGTTCGGCCGCCGGCCGCATGACCGGAAGCAGTTTTTCAAGGTCCTTCAGGCTGGAATTCGCCGTCGTGCTGGTCACCGACAGGCCGCCAAGCACTTGGCCAGCGCGCGTCAGGATCGGCACGGCAATGCAGATGATCCCCGGCTCGTGTTCTTCCCGGTCGAAGGCGAATCCCTGCTCGCGGACCACCCGCAACTCGTCGCGCAGCGCGTCGATATCGGTGATCGTGTGGGGCGTGTGCCGGTAGAAGCTTTGCTGCTGCATCTGCTGCTCTGCCTCTTCCGCCTGAAGATGCGCCAGCATCGCCTTGCCGACGCCAGTGCAATAGGCCGGCCCGACCTTGCCGGCCTCGGAAAACATCTGCACCGGGCGGCTGGCGTTCCGCTTGTCGATGTACAGCACCTGGCCGCCGTCGAGCTGGGCGAGGTGCACGGTTTCGCCGATCTTGTCGCTGAGCGCGTCGAGATGCGGCCGCGCGACCTGACCCAGCGAGGTTTGCAGCCAGGCCGTGTGCGCCAGCCGCACCAGCCGCAGGCCGGGCGCGTAGGTCTGCCGCTCGGGATCGAATCGCAGCATGCGCTGCTGCGTCAGGGTCTGCAAAAGCCGGTAGAGCGTGGCCTTGGGATAGGGGCTCCGGTCGAGCAGGTCGGAAAACCGCACCGGGCGGCCCCATGCCGCGACCATGTCCAGCACTTGCAGGGCCTTGCCCACAGTGCCCTCGGCCTCTTTCCCGATCTTTTGCGGGCTTTCCACGCCCATGTTCGCCTTGCTCCCCAGAACCGGACCGGCTTTGCTATTCTCCGGGTGTCCGCTTGCAGTCGTACCGCCGCTCGCATCGCGGACTTGACAAACGATACACAACCGCGCCATAGTTTTCAATATGCAAAACTAAGTTTCACATAATGGAACTAAAGGGAGGACCACAATGCGTTCCATGATCAAGACGTCGCTCGCGGCGTTCGGCCTGTCCGCCGTGATGGCGGGCGGCGCTTTTGCCGCGTCGCACTCGCTGAGCGGCGACCTGAAGATCTTCCTCGACACGTCGAACCCGGCGCCGCGTGCGACGATGGAGGCGATGATCGCGGAGTTCCAGGAGATGCATCCGGATCTCAACGTCGAGACCACGGTGATCGACCGCGAGGCCTACAAGACCCAGATCCGCAACTTCCTGACCGCGGGCGCGCCGGACGTCGCCACCTGGTACGCGGCAAACCGGATGACGCCGTACGTCAAGGCGGGTCTCTTCGAGGATGTCAGCGACCTGTGGGAAGACCCGGAAATCGCCGAGAACCTGGCCTCGACCAAAGGCGCGATGACCATCGACGGCAAGCAGTGGGGCGTGCCCTATACCTACTACCAGTGGGGCGTCTACTACCGGAAGGACATCTATGACGAGCTTGGCCTGTCCGAGCCGGCCAACTGGGAAGAGCTGAAGGCGAACTGCCAGAAGATCCTTGATTCTGGCCGCAAGTGCTTCACCATCGGAACCAAGTTCCTGTGGACCGCCGGCGGCTGGTTCGACTACATCAACATGCGCACCCACGGCTTCGACTTCCACATGCAGCTGGCCAACGGCGAGGTGAAGTGGACCGACGACCGTGTCCGAGAAACCTTTGCCAAGTGGCGCGAGCTGATCGACATGGGTGGCTATATCGACAACCACCAGACCTACAGCTGGCAGGAATCGCTGCCGTTCCTGGTCAACGGCGAGGCCGCCGCGATCCTCAAGGGCAACTTCGCCGTCGCGCCGTTGCGCGAGGCGGGTCTGGACGACAGCAAGCTCGACTTCTACCAGTTCCCGCCGATCACCGAGGGCGTCGAACTGGCCGAGGACGCGCCGACCGACACCTTCCACATCCCGGCCAATGCCGAGAACAAGGAAGCCGCGCGCGCCTTCCTGAAGTTCGTCGTGTCGTCGAACGTGCAGACTCAGATCAACAACGGCGAGAACCTGGGCCAGCTGCCGGTCAACGCCATGTCCTCGGTCGATGACGACAAGTTCCTGAACGAGGGCTTCACAATGCTCTCGCAAAACAGCCCCGGCGGTGTCGCGCAGTTCTTCGACCGCGATTTCCCGGCCGAAATGGCGGCCGAAGCGATGCAGGGTTTCCAGGAGTTCATGGTCTTCCCGGACAACCTGGACGACATCCTCGCGCGCCTCGACAAGGTGCAAGAGCGCGTCTACGGCAATTAAGCCTGACCGGTCCGCCCCGCGCGCCGGGGCGGACCCACTCGACGAAGGTGTAGGGTGCGTGCTCGCACGCACCGCTCCCGAAGGAAGGTCGCGCCATGTCCACCACGTCCCCCGCTATTCCGGCCACCGAATACGAACCGCCGCGCCGGTCCTGGTACAAGCGCAACGAGATCGCGGTGACGCCATGGCTGTTCCTGGCGCCGGCGATCTTCTTCTTCCTGTTCTACGTCATCTTCCCGATCTTTCAGAGTTTCAACATCTCGCTCTACGACTGGGACGGGCTGGGCGAAGCGCGCTTTGTCGGTCTCGGCAATTATCAGGAACTGATGGATGACAGCGCCTTCGAGGTCAGCCTCTGGAACAACCTGAAATGGCTGGTGCTGTACCTGCTGGCGATCCCCGCCGGCCTGTTCATCGCGCTTCTCTTGAACCAGACCGTCACCGGTATCCGGCTTTACAAGTCGCTGTTCTTCTTCCCCTTCGTCATCTCCCAGGTCGTGGTCGGCCTGGTCTTCACCTGGTTCTACGACCCCACCTTCGGCCTGCTGAACGCCTTCCTCGGCGTCTTCGGGCTTGGCCCCGTGAACGTGCTGGGCGATCCGACGCTCGCCACCTACGGCATCATCGCCGCGGGCCTCTGGCCGCAGACCGCCTATTGCATGATCCTCTACCTCACCGGCCTGAACGCCGTGGATCCAGAGCAGGTCGAGGCGGCGCGGCTTGACGGCGCCAAGGGCTGGAAGATGCTGTGGTACGTCATCGTGCCGCAGCTGAAGCCCGCCACCTTCATCGCCTTCGTGGTGACGATCATCGGCGCGCTGCGCTCGTTCGATCTAATCTCGATCATGACCAATGGCGGGCCCTTCGGGCAAACCCGCGTGCTGTCCTTCTACATGTTCGAGAAGGCGCTCAGCGAATACGGCTTCCGCATGGGATACGGCGCCGCCATCGCGGTCGTCCTGTTCCTGATCATGCTGGTCTTCATCGCCTACTTCCTGTGGTCGATGTACAATGAAGAGAAGGGGGCGCGCTGACATGTTCCCGAGACCGATCCAGACCCAGCCCCGCGCCGCGCAGATCACCTACCAGGCGCTGCTGCCCTTGGCCCTGATCATGTGGCTTGCGCCGCTGATCGCCGTGGCGATCTTCTCGATCAAGCCCGACGTCGATTTCACCACCGGCAATTACTGGGGCCTGCCCTCGTCCTTCGAGGCGGCGACCAACTACGGCAAGGTATTCTTCGCATCGGACATGCCGCGCTACATGCTGAACTCGTTCCTGATCACCGTGCCCACGGTGATCGGCGCGGTGGCGCTGTCCTGCATGGCGGGCTTTGCGCTGGGGGTCTACCGGTTCAAGTCGAACATCTGGATCTTCTTCATGTTCGTCGCGGGCAACTTCGTGCCCTTCCAGATCCTGATGGTGCCGGTGCGCGACCTGACGCTGGACCTCGGCCTTTACAACACCAAGACCGGGCTGGTGTTGTTCCACATCGCCTTCCAGACCGGGTTCTGCACGCTCTTCATGCGCAATTTCATCCGGCAATTGCCGTTCCCGCTGATCGAAGCCGCCCGGGTCGAAGGCGTCGCCGAATGGCGCATCTTCTGGTACGTCGTCCTGCCGCTGATGAAGCCCGCTTTGGCCGCGCTTGCCGTACTGATCTTCACCTTCATCTGGAACGATTACTTCTGGGCCGTGGTGCTGACCCAGGGACCGGAATCGCAGCCCGTCACCGCCGGCATCACCAGCTTCAACGCCCAGTACCGCGCCGCCTATCACCTGATGAGCGCGGGCAGCATCGTCGCGGCGATCCCGCCGGTCGCGATGTTCTTCCTGATGCAGAAGCATTTCATCGCCGGCCTGACGCTGGGCGCCGTGAAGTAATGCTCAAGGTGCGGCCCGTCACGCAAAGCTGGCGGCTGGATGACGCGCGGATGACGCTGGTTCTGGCCGCCCGCCGCGACCGGCTGCCAGAGGTGGTCTACTGGGGCGTGCCGCTGCCCGAACACGAGGACCTAGCCACTCTCTACGCCGCTGGCGCGTTGGACGTGACCGGCGGAATGCTGGACGAGAACCCCGATCTTTCGATCTGCCCCGAGGCCACGCGCACTTTCCCCGGTCAGCCCGGCCTGATCCTGCGCGGGCAAGACGGCACGCCGCTCTTGCCGAAATTCTGCTTCGACCGAATGGATATTCGCGACGGCGGATTACGCCTGCACTACCGCGACGCGGAAAACGGCCTGGCCTATGACGCCGATTTCGTGCTTGACGACGACACCCACGTCATCACCGCCCGCGCCACTTTGCGGGCCGACAGCCCGGTTCACCTGCACTGGCTGGCCGCCCCGGTGATCCCCGGCCCGCAGCTCTCCGACGAGATGATCGACTTCTCCGGCCGCTGGTGCGGGGAATTCCAGCCCAACCGCACCCCTTGGTCCGCCGGCATCCGGTACCGCGAGAACCGGACCGGGCGCACCGGGCACGAGCATTTCCCCGGCTTGATCGTGCCGGGGCGCGGCGCGACCAACACGCAGGGCGAGGCCTGGGCGTTCCATTACGGCTGGTCCGGTGGTCACCGGATGATCGCAGAGGAACTGCCCGACGGCCGCCGTCAGATCCAGTTCGGCCATGCCGCCCGGATGGAGCCCGAAGCCTCGACCGAGTTCCGCACAGCGCCGCTCTACCTGACCTATTCCAGCGACGGGCTGAACGGCTGCGCCGTCGGTTTCCAGCGCCATGTCCGGGACCGCATCGTGCCCTGGCCTGACCCGGACCGCCCGCGTCCGGTGCATTACAATTGCTGGGAGGCAGTCTATTTCGACCACGACGTGCCCAAGTTGCAGGATATCGCCACCCGGGCGGCCGGCTTGGGCGCTGAACGCTTCGTGCTCGATGACGGCTGGTTCGGCCAGCGCGACGACGACACCCGCAGCCTCTCGGACTGGCAGGTCGACCCGCGCAAGTATCCCGATGGCCTCGACCCGCTGATCGCCCATGTCCACGGGCTGGGCATGACCTTCGGCATCTGGTTCGAGCCCGAGATGATCAACCCCGACAGCGACCTGCACCGCGCCCACCCCGATTGGGCGCTGGGCGGCGAGGACCAGACGCTCGGCCGCAACCAGAAGGTCCTGGACATGGCCAATCCCGAGGTCCGGGATTTTGTCTATGGCCGCATGGCCGCCATCCTGTCCGCCCATGACATCGACTACATCAAGTGGGACCACAACCGCGTCCTGCCGATGCCCGACGCCGCCCAGACCCGCGGATCCTACGCGCTGCTCGACCGGCTGCGCGAAGCCTTCCCGAAGGTCGAGATCGAAAGCTGCGCCAGCGGAGGCGGCCGCATCGATTTCGGCATTCTCGCCCGCACGCATCGGGTCTGGCTGTCCGACAGCAACGACGCGCTGGAGCGGCTGCGCATGCAGCACGAGGCGGCCCTGTTCCTGCCCGCCGCGATCACCGGCAGCCATGTCGGCCCGCGCCACTGCCACACCTCGGGGCGGCACCTGGATATCCGCTTCCGCGCCTGGGTCGCCGCGCAGCGTCACATGGGCTTCGAGATGGATCCGCGCGAGTTGACCGAGGACGAAGCAAAGGCCCTGAAAAGAGTCACCGACTGGTGGAAGGCCAATCGCGGCTGGCTGCTGGCCGCCGACATCCTGCGCCTCGACAGCGCCGATCCAGCGGTGCTGGCCGAACAGCAAATGGCGCGCGACGCGGGACGCTTCGTGGTCTTCGCCGGCAAGGCGGCGACCTCGGCCCAGATCGCGCCGCGCCCGCTGCGCCTGACCCGCCTGGATCCCGGCGCGCGCTACCGCATCGACCTGACCAACCGCGCCGATGCGCCCGGCCTGTCACGCGGCGCCATGGCGCTGAAAGACGGCCCGTTGACCCTGACCGGGTCCTATCTGATGCACCACGGCGTGACCCTGCCCTGGAGCTTTCCCGAAACGATGTGGGTCGTGGAAGGAGTACGCCTGTGACGACCGCGACATATCCCGACCTTGACGCCGCCTCGGTCTTCATCACCGGCGGCGGCTCGGGCATCGGCGCCAGCCTGACAGAAGGCTTCCTGCGGCAGGGGTCCAAGGTCGCCTTCGTGCAGCGCTCGGACGCCTCGGCTTTCTGCGACGAGATGGAGCAATCGACCGGCCACCGGCCGCTTTTCATCCCCTGCGACATCACCGACACCGCGCGCCTGCAATCGGCCATCGATCAGGCGGCAGCGGCGCACGGGCCTGTCACGGTGCTGGTCAACAACGCCGCCAACGACAAGCGGCACGACACGCTGGACGTCACCGAGGAGTTCTGGGACTGGTCGCAGGCGATCAACCTGAAAAGCTATTTCTTCGGCTGCCAGGCCGCGATCCGGCACATGGCCCGCGCCGGGCACGGGTCAATCGTGAATTTCAGTTCGGTCAGCTACATGATGGGCAATGCGGGCTACCCGGCCTACGCCACGGCGAATGCGGGCATCACCGGTCTGACAAGGGCGCTTGCGCGGGAATTCGGGCCGCAGAAGATTCGCGTCAACGCGCTGATGCCGGGATGGGTGATGACGAAAAAGCAGAAAGAGCTGTGGGTGACGCCCGAGGCGCTGGAAGGCCAGTTGGCCCGGCAATGCCTGAAGGAAGAGATCCAGCCCGAGGACATCGTCGGCGGCACGCTGTTCCTGGCTTCGTCGGCCTCGCGCATGATGACCGGCCAAGCGCTCGTGATCGATGGAGGCGTCGTGGTCACGGGATGAGTTCCAAGCCGGCAAAAGCGGACTGGATCGCGGTCGACTGGGGCACCTCTCACCTGCGCGCCTGGGCGATGGCGGCCGACGGTTCGGTTCGGGATCAGGGCCAGTCCGCCGACGGCATGGGCCGATTGTCGCCCGACCGGTTCGAACCGGCGCTGTTGGACCTCGTCCATGGCTGGCTCGGCGGCGGCCCAACAAAAGTCGTCGCCTGCGGCATGGTCGGCAGCCGCCAGGGCTGGACCGAGGCGCCCTATCGCGCGGTGCCCTGCACGGCCCTGGACACCGGCCTGGTGCGCGCCCCCGCCAGGGACCTGCGGCTCGACGTGCGCGTGATCCCCGGCGTCAAGCAGGACAGTCCCGCCGACGTGATGCGCGGCGAGGAAACCCAGGTCGCCGGCTACATCGCGCAAAACCCCGATTTCGACGGCGTCCTCTGCCTGCCCGGCACCCACAGCAAGTGGGCGCATATCAGCGCCGGTGAAATCGTCAGCTTCCGCACCTTCATGACCGGCGAGATGTTCGCGCTGCTGTCCGGCCAATCCGTCCTGCGCCACTCGGTCGCCACCGAGGGCTGGGACGCAGGCGCCTTTGCCGCGGCCGTGTCCGACGCCATCGCCAAGCCCGAGGCGCTCGCCGCGCGGTTCTTCTCGCTGCGCGCCGAGGCGCTGTTGCACGACTTGCAGGGCGATACCGCACGCGCGCGCCTTTCCGGCCTGCTGATCGGGGCAGAACTCGCGGCCGCGAAACCCTACTGGCTGGGTCAGGACGTCACGCTGATCGGCGCATCCTCGCTGACCGGCAGCTACGCCGCGGCCTTGACCGCGCAGGGCGCGCGGCCCACCATCGCGAACGGGTCCGCCATGACGCTGGCGGGCCTGACCGCCGCCTATCGCAGCCTGAAGGACAGCACATGAGCCGCCCCCTGATCGCCATCCTGCGCGGGATCGAACCGCGCGAGGCCGCCGCCACCGCCGCCGCGCTGATCGAGGCCGGCATCGACCGCATCGAGGTGCCGCTGAACTCTCCTCAGCCGCTGGAAAGCATCGAGGCAATGGTCGCGGCCCATGCCGACGACGCGCTGATCGGCGCGGGCACCGTTCTGACCTCGGACGAGGTCAAGAACGTCTACAAGGTCGGCGGCAAGCTGATCGTTTCGCCCAATACCGACAAGCGGGTGATCGAAGCGGCGACCAATCTCGGCATGCATAGCTTTCCCGGCGTCTTCACGCCGACGGAGTGCTTCCAAGCGCTAGGGGCGGGCGCCGACGGTCTGAAATTGTTCCCCGGCTTCCTCGTGGGCACCCAGGGGCTGAAGGCGATCCGCGCGGTCCTTCCTAAGAATACCCAGGTCATCGTCGTGGGCGGTGTCGGTCCGGAGAATTTCGCCGACTGGATCGCAGCCAGCGCCGATGGCGTGGGGCTCGGCACCTGGCTTTACAAGCCCGGCATGAGCGTCGCCGACGTCGCCGCCCGCGCGCGCGAGGCGGTGGCCGCCTGGGACGAGGCCACCGCATGACCGCAGAGCTATACGACGACCGCCAGTGCGAGCTGGGCGAGGGACCGCTCTGGCATCCCGGTCGCAAGCAGTTGTTCTGGTTCGACATCCTCGGCAATTCGCTGCTGACCGTCGAGAACGGCGAGCAGCGCTACTGGCGCTTTGACGAGCATGTCTCGGCCGCCGGCTGGACCGGGCCGGATACTTTGCTGATCGCTTCCGAGATCGATCTGTTCCATTTCGACCTGACCAACGGCAAGGCCGATCCGGTCTGCGAATTGGAAAAGGACAATCCCCTGACCCGGTCGAACGACGGCCGTGCCGACCCGGCCGGCGGTTTCTGGATCGGCACCATGGGCAAGAACGCAGAGCGCGGCGCGGGCGCGATCTACCGGCTTTTCAAGGGAGAGTTGCGCAAGGTCTATCCCGGCCTCACGATCCCAAACTCGATCTGCTTTTCTCCGCAAGGCGACCGGATTTATTTCTGCGACACCCCCACCGGCCAGATCATGACGCAAGGCCTCGATATCAAGGGCTGGCCCAAGGGCGAGGTCACCGTCTTCGCCGATCTGCGCGCCGACGGGCTGAACCCCGACGGCTCGGTCACCGATGCGCATGACAACCTCTGGAACGCGCAATGGGGCGCGGCCCGCATCGCCTGCTACAGTCCCGACGGCACCTTCCTGAAAGCGATCGATTTCCCCGCCATCCACAGTTCGTGCCCCGCCTTCGGCGGACCCGACCTGAAGTCGCTCTTCTGCACCACGGCCCGCCAGAACCTCACCGACGACTACCTTGCCGCGCATCCCGATTGCGGCCGCACCTTCGTCGCCGAGACCGACGCAAAGGGTTGGCCGGAACCGCAGGTCTTCCTCTGACGCGCCGCGCGCAGGGATCCGTGCCATGACGAAACGCGCCCTCGGCGTCTGTTACTACCCGGAACACTGGCCCGAAGATCAGTGGGCCGCGGACGCCGTGCGCATGGCGGAGACCGGCCTGACCTGGGTGCGGATCGGCGAGTTCGCCTGGTCGCGGCTGGAGCCCCGCCCCGGCGATCTGCGGTTCGACTGGCTCGACCGCGCGATCGACACGCTGGGCGGTGCGGGACTGAAAGTCGTGCTCGGCACCCCCACCGCCACACCGCCGCGCTGGATGCTCGACAAGCATCCCGACATGCTGGCCGTGGATGCGCAGGGCCACCCGCGCAAGTTCGGCTCGCGCCGCCACTACTGCTTTTCGCATCCCGGATATCTCGAAGAGTGCCGCCGCATCGTTACCCTGCTGGCCGAGCGCTACGGCGCGAACCCGCATGTTCAGGCCTGGCAGACCGACAACGAATACGGCTGCCACGACACCACGCTGTCCTTTTCCAAGGCCGCCCGCGCCGCCTTCCGCGACTGGTGCGCCCGGCGCTACCAAAGCGTCGATGCCCTGAACCGCGCCTGGGGCAACGTGTTCTGGTCGATGGAGTACGACAGCTTCGACCAGCTCGACCTGCCAAACCTGACGGTGACCGAGCCCAATCCCGCCCATGTTCTGGCCTTCCGCCGGTTCTCCTCGGACCAGGTGGTGCGCTTCAACCGCGCGCAGGCCGAGATCCTGCGCGCCCATACCGACGCGCCGCTCATCCACAACTACATGGGCCGGGTGCTCGATTTCGACCATTTCGACGTCGGCGCCGATCTCGATATCGCCAGTTGGGATAGCTATCCCATTGGCTTCCTGTCGGACCGGCTGGAAGCCTCGCCCGACCACAAGGCCCGCTTCCTGCGCCAGGGCGATCCGGACTGCCAGGCCTTCCACCACGACCTCTACCGCGCGGTCGGCCGCGGCCGATTGTGGGTGATGGAGCAGCAGCCGGGCCCGGTGAACTGGGCCCCCTTCAACCCCGCGCCGCTGCCCGGCATGGCGCGGCTCTGGGCATGGGAGGCCTTCGCCCACGGCGCCGAGGCGGTCTGCTATTTCCGCTGGCGGCAGGCCCCCTTCGCCCAGGAACAGCAGCATGCCGGCCTTCTGCGCCCCGACAGCGAAGCCGCCCCCGCGCTGGCGGAGGCCGCGCAGGTCGCCCGCGGGCTGCGTGACCTGCCCGACACCGCGCCCGCCCCGGCGCCCATCGCGCTGATCTTCGACTATGCCTCCGCCTGGGCCTGGACGGCGCAACCGCAAGGCGCCGATTTCGACTATTTTCACCTGGTTTTCGCCGCCTACCGCGCCGCGCGCCGCTCCGGGCTGAACATCGACATCCTGCCCGCCGAGACCGCTGATCTCTCCAAATATGCCGTCGTGCTCGCCCCCGGCCTGATGACGATCTCTGATACATTGAAGGCCGCGCTGGCCGGATTCGACGGCCAGGCCCTGATCGGTCCGCGCAGCGGCCTCAAGACGCCCGAGATGTCAATCGCGGTGCCGCTCGGCCCTGCATTGCCCGGGCTCGATTGCACGGTAAGCCTGGTCGAAAGCCTGCCCCCTGGCACGCAGGTCGCGCTGGAGACTGGCGAGCATTTCGTGCACTGGTTCGAGCATCTCGAGGGCGGCGCCGAGGTGGCCCTGCACACCAACGACGGCCGCCCGGCGATCATGCGCAGGGACGGGCTGCACTACATGGCCGGCTGGCCGGACGACGCCAGCTTCGCCCTGCGGGTACATACGCTCTGCCGTCGCGCTGGACTGGTGCCGCTCGATCCGCCGGGCGATCTTCGCATCCGCGACACCGCCAGCCACCGCTTTGTCTTCAACTACGGCCCCGAGCCCGTGGACTATGACGGCGCGACGATCCCCGCCGCCGGCGTCCACTGGAGCGCGCTATGACGCCCGGCATCCAACCCTTCGGCGTCACCGCCACCGGGCAGCCGGTAGAGCGGATCGCCATCGGCGAGGGACCGCTCTCCGCCGCGATCCTGACGCTCGGCGGTTTCCTGCAGGACGTCCGGCTCGACGGCATCGGCCATTCCCTGACGGTCGGCAGCCCGGACCTTTCGGCCTATGCAGGTCCGCTGCGCTATGCCGGGGCCATCGTCGGCCCGGTCGCCAACCGGATTGCCGGCGCGCAGGCCCTGATCGACGGCACGCCGCACCGCTTCGACGCCAACCAGGCCGGGCGGCACATGCTGCACGGCGGCGCGCACGGCCTGAACACCCTGATCTGGACGCTCACCGACAATGGCCCCGCGCATGCCGAGCTGACCGTCGATCTTCCCGACGGCGCGGGCGGTTTCCCCGGCAACCGCACGATCACCGCGCGCTACGAGGCAGACGGCGCCACCCTGCGTCTGACCCTGACCGCCACCACCGACGCGCCGACGCTGATTAACCTGGCCAACCACAGCTTCTGGCGGCTCGACGACGCGCCCTCAACCATAGGTCAGACCCTGCGGATCGCCGCGGATCGCTACCTTCCGACCGACGCCGACCTGATCCCCACCGGAGAGATCGCTCCGGTCCAGGGCACGCGCTTCGACTTCCGCGATGGACGAAAACTGCAGGGCGGCGCCGAGGGCCTGATCGACACCAATTTCTGCCTGTCGCTGTTTCGCGAACCCTTGCGCCCTGTCGCGACGCTCACCGCGCAAAGCGGCCTGTCGATGGCGCTTGCCACGACCGAGCCGGGCCTGCAGGTCTTCGACGGCCACAATCTGGGCCAAGCCGCGATCACCGGCCACGATCCCGCCCCCTACGCCGCCTACGCCGCCCTCGCCATGGAA
>JAHELH010000260.1 GCA_024644285.1 Paracoccaceae bacterium
CTTCGGCAGTGGCGGCGACGTCCTTGATGTTGGAGGGTCCGCTGGGCAGGATCGGCAGACCCTCGGCGGTCCGCGCGATCACCGCCGTGGACGGATCACCCAGTCGCAGCAATTCGATCTTGAGGCCGCCCGTCAAGATGCTCGCTGTGGACAGCCGGGCGCGCAGGCCCTTGTCGACCTGATCCGAAAGATATTCCAGCGCCTCGTCCGGCGTGGCGGCATCGCCCAGTCCCAGCCGCTCGGGCCGGATTTCCAGGGTGGTCAGAAGGCGCACGCGGCTGTCGCCGAAGCGGTCCTCATCGACAATTCCCTGCAGCGCGGTGACCGAACCGACCCGGACACCTGACAATTCAACCGGGGCATCGGCAACAAGGCCGCTGACGTTTTCGGCGAAGACCACCGCGAGCTCCAGCGGCGGACCGCTGGAATCGCTGAACACGCTGGCGCGCGCCGTGGCCTCGTCGCCGTAGACCTCGAAGGTGGTCTTGGTTCCGACCGGCTGGCCACCGGAGACGATGGTGTCGAAGGTGACGCCGCCGGATATCAGCGAGGCCAGCGAGGCGAAATCGATATCCGCGCCGCCTGCGCCGAAATTGAACGAGAATCCCGATACGTCCCAGAACCGCGTCGCGCTGCTGATCAGCTTGTCGTGCGGACTGAAGATGATCGCGTCGGCGATCGCCTCGGTGCCGTCACCGACCAGGCGGGGTTTCCCGGTGCGCCCGACCTTGATGCCCTTGTAAAGGATCGGGCTGTTCTCGGCGAGGATGGTCTCGGAGGTGGCGCGCAGCTCGATCTCGAGCCCGGATTCGCCGACGCCCAGCAACGGCGCGTCCTCGAGGCCTTCGTGAAAGGCCACGAAGCCGGCGGGCTCGGTGTCCCACAGCCCCTCGATGAAGACGCCCGACAGCACCGTGTCGAGACCGGTCACGCCCTGGGTCGTCACCTCGGGGCGCACCACCCAGAAACTGGCATCGGCATCGACGAATTCCGCGATGTCCTTTTCGACACGGACCGTGACCTCGACCTTTTCCAGCGTGTCGGAAAAGGCAATCTTCTCTACCAGGCCCACGCTGATGTCGCGATAGCGCAGGTCGGTTTCGTTCGCCTTCACGCCCGAGGCGCTTTCGAAGGCGATGACCAGAAGCGGGCCGCGGTCGGCATACGAGGTCCAGGCGACGCCGAGCGCGATGAGCAGCGCGGTGATCGGGATTAGCCAGACGACGCTGACACGCTCCAGAATGCTGCGCCGCACCGGTTTGCTCGGCAGATCGGGGGGTGACATGGTCATGCCGCGGCCCTTGCGCGGTCGCTGTCGCGGTCCCAGATCAGTCGCGAGTCGAAGCTTTGAGCGGAGAGCATCGTGAAGATCACCGACAGGGCAAAGGTCAGGCTGGCAGGCCCGGGATGAATAGACGCCACGACGTTCAATTGCACCAGAGACGCAAGAATGGCCACAACGAACACGTCGATCATCGACCAGCGGCCGATATACTCGACGATTTCATAAAGACCGTGGCGTTGTCGCGACGGTAGCATATCGGGGTTGCGGACGCTGAGCGCCAGGAACGCGACACTGAGGAACTTGCCGATGGGGATCAGCACGCTGGCCACGAGAATCACGATGGCGATGCCGACCGAGCCGTGCTCGATCAGATCGATGGCGCCGCCGACGATGGTGCTGCTGCTCTTGGACAGAAGCGTCCGGGTTTCCAGCATCGGGTAGATGTTTGCCGGGATGTAGGCCATCACCCCGGCGATCCACCACCCCCACACCCGTTGCAGGCTTTTGGGGTCGCGCGAGATCAGACGCGTGCCGCAGCGGCCACATTCCACGGTCCCCTGCGGCCAGACGCGGGCGCAGCGGCGGCAGGCGACCAGCCCGGCCTCGCGCGCGGTCAGGACGCGCTCTGGGTTTCCAGGGATTTCCATACCGACCAACTGCACATGAAGCTTTCCTGGATGACGACGACGATGACGAGCACCGTGAACATCCAGAAGGCGGGACCGAAGGTGATGGTCGCCAGATCGCCGACCTTGACGAGAGAGACCGCGCAGCCGATGGCGAAGATCTCGGCCATCGACCAGGGCTTGAGCTCTTCTGACAGGCGGAAGGCCTGCCGGGCGCGGGGATAGGGTGCGCGGTCGAAAACGACCGGCATCAGCACATAAAGGATCAGGATCATCCGCGCCGCCGGGATCACCAGGATCAGCGCCGCCGTGGCGACGGCCAGAACGGCCAGCCGGCCGCTGTTGAACGCCAGCGCGGTGTCGAGGATCGAGGCGCTGTGCGACAGGCCGGCCACGTCGATCCGGAGAAACGGAAAGAACAGCGCGCCGCCGACGAGGATGAGCGTGGTCAGCGCGAACATGATGATCCGCATCCCGGCGCGCCGGCGCGGGCGGATCAGGACGTGATGGCAGCGGGCGCAGACCGCCTGCGAGCCTGGTTTTGGATCGGTGGCGCGGTACAGCGCGTCGCACTCGGTGCAGGCGATCAGGTCCGAGATATCGGCGGAGGAAGTCGTGGTCACTGGCGGTCCCTTGCGAATCGGCCCTGACGGGCACATCGCGAATGGCAACGGGATAGACATTCCTGCAGCAAGTTAAAGGACATTTTCGTCATGGGGTCTTGCGCAGGGCCACCAGGCCGTCCGTCCCGGCCCTGGGTTCGGCAGCGTCTTCCAGCAGGTCGGCGACAGTGCGGCCGAGGATGTCGCCTTCGGCTTCCCTGAGCGCCAGCAGAGCATCGGCAAGTCCCGGATTTGCCTGGCCGATGCGACTGGCCACGGCCACGTGCCGGCTGTCTTTCCCGTGGCCCAGAAGCAGGCCCAGGTCGTGCGCCAGATCGGCAAGGCGGGTGCGGTGGAGGTCGCGCGCAAGGCTGATGCGCTCGTTCTCGGTGGTCACGACATAGCGCGCGGCGCGCAGCGCCTCGAGGCTCTCTTCGCGCGCCTCCAGCGGTACCGCTTCGGCCAGGCGGTCCTGCGACACCGCGCCGCCGGACAGCGCCTGCCGGCTGAGCACGGCAAGGATCGCCATCGCAATCTCCAGCCGGTCCGCCGGACCGAGCGTCACCTCGGCCAGGGTATCGCGCCGCCGCCACCAATCGGGGAACGAGGCCGCCAGAACCGCGCCGATGATCACCACGGTCCAGCAGGAATAGAGCCAGATCAGGAAGATCGGGAATATCGCGACCGCCCCGTAGATCGTGGTGTAGGTCGTGCTGCTGGTCAGGTAGAGATTGAAGCCGTAGCGCAATCCCTGCAGGGCGATGCCGCTGAAGATGCCGCCCAGCAGCGCGTGCCTAAAATTCACGTGCCGCGCCGGAACGATCTTGTAGAGCAGCGTGAACGCAGCGATCTGCATGACGACGGCGACAATGGTGCGGAACCAGTTCGACTCCAGGAAGGTCGCGTCGGCCGGATCGACGGTGCCGAGCAGCCGCTGGGTGGATTCTGCCAGGTCGCTGGTCAGGGTGAAGCTGGCGCCGAACAACAGCGGGCCCACCGTCAGCACCGCCCAGAAGATCAAGAGCCGCCGGCCCAGGGGACGCGGATGGTCGACATACCAGATCCGGTTCAGCGTGGCCTCGATGGTCGACAACAGCAGCACCGCCGCCGCGGCCAGCGCCACGATGCCGACCGCAGTCAGGTTGCTGGCGTTGCTGGTGAACGAGGCGAGGTAGGTTTGCGCGCCCGCGCCGACCTCTGGCACCAGCGCGCCCAGGATCAGCGCCTGCATCCGCAGCTTGACGTCGTCGAAGGCCTGAAAGCCCGACAGCACCGC
>JAHELH010000261.1 GCA_024644285.1 Paracoccaceae bacterium
CGGGTTCGCGCGGTCCACGTCACCTTCGAGCCCGGCGCCCGCACGGCCTGGCACACCCACCCGCTGGGCCAGACGCTTGTGGTCACCTGGGGGCTGGGGCTGGCGCAATCCTGGGGCGGCGAGATCCTCGAGATCCGTCCTGGCGACACGGTCTGGTTCGCGCCGGGCGAAAAGCACTGGCACGGCGCGGTGCCCGAGACCGGCATGAGCCACTTTGCCTTTCACGAAAACCTCGACGGTCGCGCCGTCGACTGGCTGGAACACGTCACGGACGCGCAATATGCCGGCCGCGACTAGCCGCGGCGCGTGGCGCGCGGTGCGGGAACCTGGGGCGTACCTGTTGGTTGACATAGTTGAGTCACGCATGATCACGTAAGAATAGGTTGCGCAAACGAAGCAGGAGCAGATGCCTGTTTTCGTCGTAAATTGTGGGAGATCCACGTGGCCATACGGGCCTCTGACTGACTGGGCGGGAGCCGTGGCGCATGCAGCAATCGAGCACCAGCGATACCCGCGTCCATCCGCAGGTTCAGTTCGACGCGCTCTTCGAAAAGACGCTCGACGCCGTGGTCGGCATGGATCTGAGCGGGCGGATCATCGCCTGGAATTCCTCTGCCGAGGCGCTGTTCGGCTGGTCGGCGGCCGAAGCGATGGGCGCGCTGATGAGCGACACGATCATCCCCGAGCAGCATCGCAAGCCGCATAACGAAGGTCTGAAGCGCTATCGCGCCACCGGACATGGGCCGGTTTTGAACAACCGCGTGCAGATCACCGCGCTGCGGCGCAGTGGTGAAGAATTTCCGATCGAGCTGTCGATCCTGCCGCTGGACGCCGAGGGCAGCAAGGTCTTCTACGCCTTCATCCGGTCCCGCGAGGGAGAGGAGCGGATCAACCGTGAGCGCGAGTTACGGGCGCGCGAGGCCGAGATCCTGGCCGCGATCTCGGCGGCGCATCTGGAAAACATGGAAACCGAGGCCTTCATCGAGCTGTGCCTGGAACGCATCTGCCAGGTATCGGGTTGGGCGGTCGGACATTTCTATCGGTTCGACAATCCCAGCACGCCCGCGCGCCTGGTGCCCTCCGGCGTCTGGCACATTTCGGATGAGAGGTTCCGCGCGGCCGCCGCCATCACCGAAGAGTTCACCTTCGGCAAGGGCGAAGGGCTGCCCGGCCGGGTCTGGGAGCGTGAGGCCGCCGTCATCATCGAGAACATCGCCGCCGAACCGGACTTTTCCCGCCGCCGTCAGTTCCTGAACATCGGACTGGTAAAGGGGTTCGCCTTTCCGCTGCGCAATTGCGGTACGCTGTCCGGCGTCATGGAGTTCTTCGGCCCCGGCAGCGCGCGTGCCGAAAGCGACCTGATCCGGTTCGCCGACATCATCGGCAGCCATGTCGAGCTTGCGCTGCAGCGCAAGACCGAAAGCGACACCCGCGAGATGCTGCGGCGCGAGTTGTCGCACCGTGTCGGCAACAGCCTGGCGGTGCTGGGCTCGCTGTTCCGGCGCTGCTGTGCTGCCGCCACGGATATCGAGGACCTGCGCGCGCGGTTCGAGCCGCGGCTACACGCGGTCGGCCATGCCCACCGGCTGATCGGCGGGCATTCCGCCGCGCAGGTGGAGTTGCGCGAGATCGTCCGCACCGCCGTCGATCTGATGCCGGAGCTCGACCGCGTGCGGGTCGAGGGCGAGGACATCACGCTCGATCCCAAGCTCGTGCTGCCGATCACCCTGATCCTGCACGAGATGGTGACGAATTCGGTCAAGCACGGCGTCTGGCACGAGACCGGCCAGCTGACTGTCTCCTGGCAGGTCGCGGACGGCCGCCTGCAGCTGACCTGGCGTGAAGAGCCCGCGAAGCCGCTACAGGAAACCGGCGGCCAGGGCTACGGATCGGTCCTGATGCAGGCGATGGCCGAGGGCACGATGGGCGGCCAGTTCAGCAAGGGGTTCGAGGACGGCGCCTATGTCGCCCGCCTGGAGGTGCCGCTGGGCTAGCTGCGCTGCAGCTTCACAGGGATCGTCTTGGCCAGCCGCAGAAGGTGCGCCATGAACGGCTTGGTGGTGTCCTCGTCGCGGGTCGCGGCATAAAGCGTCCGGGTCAACCCGGTTTCCGTCAGCGGGCGGGTCACGTAGTCGGAATGATACTTGACCTCGCGCACCACCCAGTCGGGCAGCACCGCGACGCCGCGGTTCGACGCGACCAGCAGCAGAATCACCGCTGTCAACTCGACCTGTCGGACGCCGCGCGGCTCGACCTTGGCGGGGGTCAGCAACTGGCTGAACACGTCGAGCCGCGCCCGGTCCACCGGGTAGGTGATCAGCATCTGGTCGCGGAAATCCTCGGCGACGACGAAGTCTTTGGCCGCAAGCGGGTTCTGCGCCGAGGCGACGAAGACCGGCTCGTAGTTGAAGAGCGGCGAGAAGGTCACCGCATCCAGCTCCTCGGGATCCGAGGATACCACGAGGTCGACCTCTTCGCGCTTCAGCGCCGGCAGCGCGTCGAAGGCCAGGCCCGGGCGGATATCGACATCGACGTCGGGCCAGGCCTTGCGGAAGGATTCCAGCACCGGGAACAGCCATTCGAAACAGGCGTGGCACTCGATGGCGATGTGAAGGCGGCCGGCCTTGCCCGATTGCAGGTTGCGGAAATCGTCCTCCAGCGCCTCGATCTCGGGCAGCACCTTCTCGGCCAGCCGCAACAGCCGCATCCCGGCCGCGCTCAGCCGCAGCGGCTTGGTGCGGCGCACGAACAGCTCGACCCCGGCCTGGTCCTCCAACCCCTTGACCTGGTGGCTCAGCGCGGATTGCGTGATGTTCATCAGATCGGCGGCGCGGGCCAGCCCGCCGGCCTCGTGTATCGCCTTGATGGTGCGCAGATGGCGGAATTCCAGATGCATCAATCGCGCTCCGGCTCATAATCGTGTTGAAGATTATGAATTTGTCTCACGAACCGGCCTGTGGGACAAGATACCAGTTCTGCCCGAGGAATCGCCATGTCCCTGCCCCGCCTGTCCTTTGAGTTCTTCCCGCCGCAATCGCTCGACGGCTCGTTCCGGCTGTGGGACACGGTGCAGACCCTGGCGCCGCTGAACCCGAACTTCGTTTCGGTCACCTATGGTGCGGGCGGCACCACGCGCGATCTAACCCATGACGCGGTCAAGACGATCCACACGCATTACGGGCTGAACGTCGCGGCGCACCTGACCTGCGTCGAGGCGACGCGCGAGGAAACGCTGGAGATCGCCAACCGCTATGCAGAGGCCGGCGTGACCGAGATCGTCGCCCTGCGTGGCGACCCGCCCAAGGGCCAGGGCGCCTTCGTGCCGCATCCCGACGGCTTCGCCGACAGCTGCGAGCTGATCGCCGCCCTGGCCGAGACCGGCAAGTTCCACATCCGCGTCGGCGCCTATCCCGACCCGCATCCCGAGGCCGGCAGCGACACGGCGGATGTCGATTGGCTGAAGCGCAAGATCGACGCCGGCGCGCATTCGGCCATCACCCAGTTCTTTTTCGAGGCCGAGACCTTCTTCCGCTTTCGCGACGCCTGCGCCGCGGCCGGCATCGACGCGCCGATCATCCCCGGCATCCTGCCCATCGAGAACTGGACCGGGGTGAAGAAATTCGCCGCCCGTTGCGGCGCGCGCATTCCGCAGCGGCTGGACGAGGCCTTTGATCGCGCGATCCGCGACGACCGCCACGACCTGCTGGCCATCGCGCAATGCACCACGCTGTGCACCGCGCTTTTGGAGCACG
>JAHELH010000262.1 GCA_024644285.1 Paracoccaceae bacterium
TACATCATCACCAGCGAATCCTCCGGCCCCGCCGAGCCCGGCTCGTACAAGCTTGGCCTGTCTTCGCGTTTCTGCCAAGCGGCGATGATCGGATCGGTCCAGGCCCAGGCCGCCTCGACCTCGTCGCCGCGCATGAACAGCGTCTGGTCGCCGCGGATCACGTCCATGATCAGCCGCTCATAGGCTTCCGGCACGTCCGGCGCGTCCGGCCCCAGCGCGTCGGCGAACGACATGTCCAGCGGCACCTCGACCAGCCGCATGCCGCCGGGCCCCGGCTCCTTGATCGTGACCCGCATCTTCATGCCTTCGTTGGGCTGCAGCCGGATCACCAGCACGTTGCCGCGCCGCCCGTCCTGCGGGCCGAAGATCGAATGCGGCGGATCCTTGAACACCACCGCGATCTCGCTGGCCCGCGCCTTCAGCCGCTTGCCGGTGCGCAGATAGAACGGCGTGTTCTTCCAGCGCCAGTTCGACACGTGCACCCGCAGCGCGATGAAGCTTTCGGTCAGCGAATTGGGGTTCTCGGAATCCTCGCGGTAGCTCTTGATGCCCTTTGCTGCGGCGTATTGCCCGCGCACGATGTCGTCCTGCTCCACCGGATCCAGCGCGCGGATCACCTTGAGCTTCTCGTCGCGCACCGCGGCGGGCTCGAAACGGTGCGGCGGCTCCATCGCGATCAGGCACAACAGCTGCATCAGGTGGTTCTGCACCATGTCCCGCATCGCGCCGGACTTGTCGTAATAGGCGCCGCGCCCGCCGACGCCCACCGTCTCGGCCACGGTGATCTGGATGTGGTCGACGAATTGCGCGTTCCACAGCGGCTCGAACAGGATGTTGCCGAACCGCACCGCCATCAGGTTCTGCACCGTTTCCTTGCCCAGGTAATGGTCGATCCGGTAAATCTGGTCCTCGCGGAAGAACCGCGCCAGCGTGCCGTTCAGCGCCTTCGCGCTGGCCAGGTCGTGTCCGAACGGCTTTTCCACCACGATGCGGCTGGCCTTGTCGGTGATCTTGTGCTTGTGCAGCCGCTCGGCGATGTCGCCGAAGAGGCTCGGCGCCACCGAGAAATAAAACGCCCGCACCACGTTCGCCCGCATCGCATCGCGCAGCTCGGTCCAGCCGGTCTCGCCGCTGGCGTCGATCTGGACATAGCGGCACAGCTTCAGGAACTCGGCGATCTTTTCCGTTTCCTTGGCCCCGTCCCTGGCAAACTCGCCGATCGCCTCTTTCACGAAGTCGCGGAAGGCGGTGTGCGTCATCTCGCGCCGCGAGGCGCCGATGATGCGCGCCTCGGGCGGCATCTGGCCGGACCAGAAGCGGCGGTAGAGACCCGGCAGGATCTTGCGCCGGGCCAGATCGCCCGTGCCGCCGAAGATCACCAGATCGAACGGTTCGACCGGAATGACACGCGAGACCATCGCTCACCTCATTGTTCTGCGCCCCGTTAGCGCTAACGGCGTCGCTGTAGCGCGGGAAGCCATCCAAGTCTAGCGTCGGATCGCCGCATCACAACCGCGTCAGGGCGGATAACGGGGGTTTTATTGGGTTGAGGCCCGCGATAGCGCTAAACTTCGGGGCGGGAAGGATGCGCGGATCATGAAAGACACTGCAGAAACCTGCGCGCCGGGCAAATTCCGGCACCCCCGCATCACCGCCAAGGGCGAGGCGCGGGCGAGCGTTCGGCTGACCGATCCGCGCACGCTGTGGTTCAATACCGGCACGCTGTGCAACATCACCTGCGCCAATTGCTACATCGAAAGCTCGCCCTCCAACGACCGGCTGGTCTACATCACCGCGGCCGAGGTGGCGTCCTATCTCGACCAGATTGCCGATCGCGGCTGGCCGGTGCACGAGATCGGCTTTACCGGCGGCGAGCCGTTCATGAATCCCGAGATGATCGAAATGGCGCGGCTGTCGCTCGAGCGCGGCTTCGAGGTGCTGATCCTGACCAACGCCATGCGCCCGATGATGCGCAAGTCGGTGCGCCGGGGGCTCGAGGACTTGCAGGCGGAGCACGGCGACCGCCTCACCCTGCGGGTTTCGGTCGATCACTGGTCGGCGGACCGGCACGACAAGGAACGCGGTCTCGGCAGCTTCGGCAAGACGCTGGAGGGCATGCGCTGGCTGCGCGACGCCGGCATTCGCATGGCCGTCGCGGGCCGCACCGTCTGGGGCGAGACAGAGGCCGAGGCGCGCGCGGGCTATGCCCGTCTCTATGCCGAGAATCACTTCAAGATCGACGCGCAGGACCCCGGCATGACGGTGCTTTTCCCGGAAATGGACGAGACGGCGGAGGTCCCCGAGATCACCACTGCCTGCTGGGGCATCCTGGGCAAGCGGCCGACGGACGTCATGTGTTCCTCGTCGCGTATGGTGGTCAAGCGCCGCGGGGCCGAGAAACCGGCGGTGCTGGCCTGCACGCTCTTGCCCTATTCCCCCGAATTCGAGTTGGGCGAGACGCTGGCGCAGGCCGAGGGCGAGGTCTTCCTCAACCATCCCCACTGCGCCAAGTTCTGCGTGCTGGGCGGGGCGAGCTGTTCGGCCTGAGTCCGGCATCCGGCTGTCGGCCGGGGACCGTCCGCCAGCGTCCGTTCCTCAGGACCGCGCCGGCGCCGGCTGATAGATCAGTTGCCGCGCCTTCAGCAGCGCGCGGGCGTCCTGCACCCGGCGCACCGGGCGCGCGGTCGGCCCGTAGCCGCGGCCGGGATCGAAACGGATGCCGGGGAACAGCGCGGCGATGCGCGCCCGCTGCCCGTCTGGGATATCGTTCAGCATCGTCGGACCGATGTAACAGCTCTCGCTCAGCAAGCCGCACGCCAACACCACCTCGTGCCGTGCCAGGGCGAAATGGATGTACTCCACCGATTTTTTGCCCCGCATCACACGCACCCCGGGAAGCCGGGTCAGCGACTTGGCCGCGACGAAGACACCGTCTGATTTCGGCTCGGCGCAATCGTGGAACACGAAGCGATGCTGCGGCGAGACGATCATGTCGATCTCGGGCAGGCCCGGCGCGAAGGCGCCCGCCTTGATCTCGACCGGTTTTGCGTCTTCCAGCCCGTTGCGAAAGCTGACCTTGCGGCGCGACACCCAGCGGATCGGCGCCGGGCCGCTGTCGATGGTCGACACCAGGTCGCCGACCTTCAGGTCCTCGACCGGGCGCGGGCCGTCCGGCGTCTCGATCAGCGCGCCGGCAGTGTAGCAGACGATGGCGTTATAGGGCTCGGCCGACCCGACGCCGTCGCCGCTGTCCAGCGGATTGCCGTCGCGCCCCACCGCCCCGGTAAAGGTCTCGCCGGGCACCGGGTCGTTACCGGCGGGATAGGCGAAGCCGACATTGACGCCGTCGATACGGACGACCCAGATCTCGTTGCCGGCACCATCCAGCATTGCGAATTCGTTCTCCACCACCGACCCGGCCAGATAGGTCGTGCCGTTGATGGTGACGTCCTGCGCGAGGGTTTGCGCGCCGCCCGTCTCGACATATGCGTCCTCGAAGAACCCGTCATCGTCGTCGATATGCAGCAGGGTCGACGCGCCGCCGTTGAAGGTGAAGGTCTCGCCGATCCAGGAGGGCACGGAAGAGCTGTAGCCGGGCGCGGCCGGGTCGTTGGAATGCGTGTCGCCCTCGATATCCGTCATTGGAATCGCGGATGGCAGCGCATAGAGCGACCAGTCGTAGATGGCGATGTAATAGGCCAATGCGCCCGATGATCCCCTTCGCAGCGGCCGCAGTCGGCCGG
>JAHELH010000029.1 GCA_024644285.1 Paracoccaceae bacterium
GCCAGGACGCTGACATGGTGGCGGCGGATCAGCCAGACCAGCGAGGTGACCAGCATCATCAGCCAGGCGTTGATCGCCATCAGCGCGGACGGCACGTGCAGGTAGATGATCTTGACCGTGGCGCCCTGCCGGTAATCGTCCGGCGTGAAGAAGAAGCCCCAGATCAGCCCGGTCGCCAGCGCGGCCGCCGCCAGCCCGGCGACCCAGGGCAACACCGCGTCTGCGGTGGCGATGAACTTGCGCGGATTGGCGTATTCCCAAAGCGACATGCTGCGTTTCCTAGCTATTGCGCCATGGGCCAACAAGGCCCTCTTTTGCGGCAAGATAGCCGCCGCGCGACCCGCGCACTTTGCGCCATGTCATGATTCATTGGCTGCTGTGCGGGCTACGTCGGGGCGCACTTGCGGGTCACTCACCGAAGATTGATCCGGATCGCCGCGGCGGCGGCGAAGGGCAGCAGCGCCACCGCGCCCAGCGTGATGCCCGCCAGCAGGGTCAGGGGCGTCGCCACCGCCAGCCCCTCGGCCCCGCGCCGGGTGACCTCGGCGCCGAATATCAGCGTCGGTACGTAAAGCGGCAGCACCAGCAGCGACAACAAGAGCCCGCCGCGCTTGAGCCCCACGGTCAGCGCCGCTCCGAAGGCGCCGATCATGCTGAGGGCCGGCGTGCCGAGCGTCAGCGCGGCGAGAAGCCAGCCATATCCGGCCGGTGCGAGGTTCAACAGAACTCCCAGCACCGGCGCGGCCAGGGTCAGCGGCAGGCCGGTCGTCATCCAATGCGCCGCCGCCTTGACCGCCACGACGCCCTCCATCGGGATCGGTGCGGTGGCCAGCAGGTCGAGGCTGCCGTCCTCGTAATCCAGCTGGAACATTCGGTCGAGCGACAGCAGGCAGGCCAAGAGCGCGGCCACCCACAGGATACCGGGCGCAATGGCGCGCAGGATGGCATTGTCGGGTCCGACGCCGAAGGGCACCAGCACGATGACGATGAGGAAGAAGGCCAGGCCAAGGCCGAATCCGCCGCCGGCGCGCATAGCCAGCTTCAGGTCGCGCAGAAAGAGGCGGATCACGTAAAGGCCTCTTCGAAGGCGCCGCCGGGCTGCGATGCCGCCTGGAAGGCCGTGATATCGAGGTCCTGCGCCTGCAGGCCGAGATCGACATGGGTGGCGATCAGCGCCGCGCCGCCATCGCCCAGATGCCGGCGCACCACCCCGGCGAACAGCTTGACGCTGGCGATGTCCAGCGAGACGGTGGGTTCGTCCAGCATCCAGATCGGCCGGCCGGTGACGAGCAGCCGCGCGAGGCCCAGCCGGCGTTTCTGTCCGGCTGACAGGTTTTGCGCCATACGGTCGGAAAGATGTTCTATCTCAAAGGACTGCAGTGCGTTCTTGATGTCGGTCACGCCGTAGATGCCGGCCCAGAAGGCAAGGTTCTCGGCCACGCTTAGCGTCGCCTTGATACCGTCGGCATGGGCCGCATAGGCGATCGCGTCGGGCGCGCAATCGATCCGCCCGGCCAGCGCCGGCTGCAGGCCCGCCAGGGTGCGCAACAGCGTCGTCTTGCCGCTGCCGTTGGGGCCGCGCAGAACCAGCACCTCGCCCGCCGCCAAGTCAAGGCCGACATGTTCGAGAACCGCCATGCCGCCGCGCGCGCAGGTCAGGTCGTGGACGCGCAGCAAGGGGCTCAGACCGGCAGCAGGGCGGCGGCGACGCGGCGGCCCTCGCTGAGCAGGATGTTGAAGGTCCGGCAGGCGGGCGGCGAGGCCATGGCTTCGACACCCAGCCCGGCCTCTTCGAGGGCGGCGCGGAAGTCCGCGGGCAGATGCGCCGTCTCGGCCCCGGTGCCGACGAACAGCACATCGATCTCGGCCACCAGCGCCAGCAATGCCGCCTGGTCGTCGTAACCGCCCCAGGCGGCGGCTCTGGTGGGCGTGACCAGCACGGCGCCTTCGAAGACCTCGCCGCCGACGCGGAAGAAACCGGGCCCGTAGCCGTCGATGGGCCGGGCGTCGGGAAAGCTGATTTCGTTCAGGCGCATCGCACGCCCCCATGCATTAGTCCCACAGCGGCAGGCCGCTCAGCGCCGAGATCGCGATGATCACATAGGCGATGGCGCGGTAGAGCCGTTCGCGCGCGGGATCGAACAAGGCCGATCCCAACGCGACAGCCCCCAGATAGACCGGCGCAAGCCCGAGGCCAAGCAGAATGGGCGTGCGACTGAGCAGCCCGTTCAGCCCGAAGACCGCCAGCATCAGCAGATCGGCGAGGATCAGGAACAGCATCGTGTTGGCGCGGATCACCGAGACCGGCAGCGGGCGCGCCATGTAGAGCAGGATCACCGGCGGCCCGGGCAGGCCCACCGCGCCCGCCAGAAACCCCGCTAGGCCGCCGGTGCCGTAGATCAGCGGGCGGCCGACTGCGCCACGGTACCGGACGCCGCTCACGAGCAGGATCAGCAGGACCAGGGTAAGGACGGACACCGCGTAGCGAAAGCTTTCCGGCGTCAGCACCAGAAGCACCGCGACGCCCAGCGGCACGCCGACCAGCGCACCTGCCCCGAGCCGTAGCACGTCGCGCGGATGGCCGTCGCGCAGGGCGCGCGGAACCGCCGGCAAGGGACCGATGATGTCGTAGACGACCAGGGTGATCAGCACCCAGATCGGCGGCAGGACCTGCGCGGCGATGGGCATGTAGACCATTGCCGTCCCGAAGCCGGAGAACCCGCGCACCAGCCCGGCCAGGCCGACGCCGAGAAACAGCCAGCCCAGTCCCTGAAGGGCCAGCACCTCGGCAACGGCGGCGCTCATGTCAGGTGTCGGCGTTGCCGAATTGCGTGCCCGCGCCGGCGTCGGGCTTGGACCAGTCGCGCTTGGTGCCCAGCATCAGCACGATGTTCTTGGCGACGTAGACCGTGGAATAGGTGCCGACGATGACGCCGAAAGTGATCGCAAAGACGAAGCCGCGGATCACGTCGCCGCCGAGGATCAACAGCGCGATCAGCGCGATCAGCGTGGTGCCCGAGGTCATGATCGTGCGGCTGAGCGTCTCGTTGACGCTGAGGTTCATCACGTCGCGCAGGGGCATGGTCTTGAACTTGATCAGGTTTTCGCGGACCCGGTCGAAGATCACCACGGTGTCGTTGATCGAATAGCCGACGATGGTCAGAAGCGCCGCGATGGTCGCCAGGTCGAAGCGGATCTGGAAGGCGGCGAAGATGCCGATGGTCAGCAGCACGTCGTGAAACAGCGCCGCCACCGCGCCCACGGCGAACTGCCATTCAAAGCGCAGCCAGACATAGACCATGATCGCCAGCAGCGCGACGAGAACGGCGATGATGGCGGACTGAATCAGCTCTCCGCTGACCTTGGGACCCACGCTTTCCACCGCAGGGAAGGTAATCGACGGATCCACGGCCTGCAGTGCCTCTTCCACGGCCAGCACGGTCTCGGCGCTGACGCTCTCTTGCCCTTCCTGCGCCTGGATACGGATCATCGCGACGTTCTGGTCGTCGTCGAAGGACGGGTCGAACACCTCGGTGATCGACACGTCGCCCAGGCCCAGCGGCGCGATGGCCTGGCGGTAGGCGCCCACATCGACGGGCTGCACCGATTCGGTGCGGATCGTGGTGCCGCCCTGGAAGTCGATGCCGAAATTGAGCCCGACCGCCAGCCAGACGATCAGCGACAACACCATGGCGATGCAGGACGCGCCGAAGGTGTAGCGGGCGTAGTAGAAGAAATCGAAATTGGTCTGCTCGGGGACCAGTCGCAGGCGCATGGCTCAGACCTCGATGGTTTTTGGGCGGCGGCGTTCGAACCACATCACCAGGATCAGCCGGGTCACGAAGATCGCCGTGAAGATCGATGTCAGGATGCCGAGGCCCAGGGTGACCGAGAAGCCGCGCACGGGACCCGAGCCCATGGTGAACAGGATCACCGCGATGATGAAGGTGGTGATGTTGGCGTCAAGGATGGCCGACAGCGCCTTCTCGTAGCCCAGCTCGATGGCGCGGGCCGGTCCCTTGGCGGTTTTCAGTTCCTCGCGGATCCGTTCGAAGACCAGCACGTTGGCGTCCACCGCCATGCCGATGGTCAGAACGATCCCGGCGATGCCCGGCAGGGTCAGCGTGGCGCCGATGGCGCTGAGCAGGCCGAAGATCAGGCCCACGTTGATCACCAGCGCGATGTTGGCGACGATGCCGAACCAGCCATAACTGAGCGCCATGAAGACCAGCACCGCCATGCCGGCGATCAGGCAGGCGATGCGGCCGGCCTCGATGCTGTCGGCGCCCAGTTCCGGGCCGATGGTGCGTTCCTCGAGAAAGGTCATCTCTGCCGGCAGCGCGCCGGCGCGCAGCAGGATGGCCAGCTTGGTGCTTTCCTCGACGCTGAAATTGCCGGTGATCTGGCCTGACCCGCCGGTGATCGCCTCGCGGATCACCGGGGCGCTGATCACCTCTTCGTCGAGCACGATGGCGAAGGGGCTGCCCACGTTGTCGGACGTGTACTGGCCGAACTTTCGCGCGCCGGTCGGATTGAAACGGAAATTGACTGAGGGCTGGCCGTTCTGGTCAAAGCCGGGCTGGGCGTCGGTCAGTTCCTCGCCAGTCACGACGGGGGTCTGTTCCAGCACATAGAACACGCCCTCTTCATCGAGCGACGGGAATAGTATGTTCCGCGGACCGGGATTCTGATCGGCGTCAGAGGTGCGGCTGATGACCGGGTGAAAGGTCAGCTGGGCTGTGGTGCCGATCAGCGCCTTGAGTTCCTCGGCGGAGCCGATGCCCGGCACCTGGATCAGGATCCGGTCCTCGCCCTGGCGCTGGATCGTGGGCTCGCGGGTGCCGACCTCGTCAACGCGGCGGCGGATGATTTCAAGCGATTGCTGGATGGTCCGATTGTCGGTGGCGAGCTTTTCCTCGTCCGACAACTGGACCACGATATCTGCGCCCTCCGCCGCGACCACGATGTCAGACGCGCCGACCCCGGTCAGCGTAACCACCGGCCGCGCGACCTCGCGGACCACTTCCAGCGCGCGCGCCATGCCCTCGGGCTGCGAGATCCGGACGCGCAGGGTGCCCGGCGCGCTGTCCTGGCGCCGGATGGTGCCGACCACGGCGCGTTCCTCGCGCAGGGCGTCGCGGATCTCGGGCCAGTAGCCGTCCATCCGGCTTTCGTAGACATCCTCGACCTTCACCTCGGCCAGCAGGTGCGCGCCGCCGCGCAGGTCCAGCCCGAGATTGACGAGCGTGGCGGGCAGCCAGTCGGGCCACAGGGCCCGGGCCGCCTCGCGCTCTGGCGTAGCACCCAGTTTCTCGATCTCGGCCACGGCGTCGTTGCGCTGTTCGACGCGGGTGTAGAACAGGTTCGGCATGGCAAAGGCCAGCCCGAGGACCACAGCCGTCCAGATCAGGACCCGCTTCCAAGTGGGGATTTGCAGCATGTCGGGCGGCTTTCGCTGGCTTAGGCGTCCGAGACGGCTTCGGTCTTGGTGAGCACCTGGGCGACGGTCGACTTGATCACCCGGACCTTCACGTTCGGTGCAAGTTCGACCTCTATCTCCCTGTCGTCCTTGACTTTGCTGACCTTGCCGATCAGCCCGCCAGAGGTCACCACCTGGTCGCCGCGGCGCAGTTCGCTGACCATCTTGGCGTGTTCCTTGGCCTTTTTCTGCTGCGGGCGGATCAAGAGGAAATACATGATCGCGAAGATCAGGATCAGGGGGATGAAGCTGGCGAAGGCGCTTCCCCCTCCGGCCGCTTGGGCGTAGGCGGGCGTGGCGAGCATCGGTTGGTCCTTTGGCTGTGGCGGGGCGGCGGGCGCCCGTCGAATTGGCGCGCACCCTATCTTCGGGCCGGGCTAGGCGCAAGGCGGCGACGCCGACGATTTGGTGACCGGTCCGGGCCCCGGAATCGGCGGTAAGTATGGAATTCCGTACCTGCAATTCCGTGTGGCGCGGGGCTATGTAAATCGTGGCGCGCGAAGGGGTCACGAGTGGACTGTTGCTTGCGTATCGAGTGTCTGATTACCTTCGCGCGTTGATCTTCCCCCGGAAAACATCCTACATCCCGGCCAACACCTATCGAGGTCCGGGACATGCATGACATCAGGGTAATCCGGGACGACCCGGAAGCGTTCGACGCGGCCATGGGACGGCTTGGCGTCGGGCCGGTGGCGGCCGACGTGCTGGCGGTTGACGAGCGCCGCCGGACGGCCATCGCCGCGGCCGAGGCGGCGCAGGCGGAACGGAATGCGGCCTCCAAACAGGTGGGCGCGGCCAAGGCCACGGGCGACGAGGCCGAGTTCGAGCGGCTGCGCGGGCTGGTGGCGACGAAGAAGGACGAGATCGCGCGGCTGGAGGACGAAGCGCGCGCGGCGGACGCGGCGCTGCGCGACATGCTGCTGCGGCTGCCGAACGCGCCGCTGGGGGACGTGCCGGACGGCGCGGACGAGAACGACAACGTGGAGATCCGGCGGTGGGGCGAGCCGCCATCGTTCGGCTTCAAGCCAAAAGAGCATTACGAACTCGCCGCCGCGCAAGGTCTGGATTTCGAGACCGCGGCAAAGCTGTCGGGCGCGCGGTTCGTGGTGTTGCAGGGTGCTGTGGCACGGGTACACCGGGCGCTGGCGCAGTTCATGCTGGACGTGCATACGACCGAGAACGGGCTGACCGAGACCAACACCCCGGTGCTGGTGCGCGACGAGGCGATGCTGGGCACGGGCCAGTTGCCGAAATTCGCCGAGGACAGCTATCAGACGACGAACGGCTGGTGGCTGATCCCGACCTCCGAGGTGACGCTGACCAACACGGTGCGCGAGGAGATTCTCGACGAAGCGGCGCTGCCTATCCGGATGTGCGCGCATTCGCTGTGCTTCCGATCCGAGGCCGGCTCGGCGGGCAAGGACACCGCCGGCATGCTGCGCCAGCATCAGTTCGAGAAGGTCGAGATGGTGTCGATCACGCATCCGGAAAAGTCGCTGGACGAGCACGCGCGGATGACGCGGCTGGCCGAGCATATTCTCGAGCGACTGGGGCTGGCCTATCGCACCGTGGTCTTGTGCACCGGCGACATGGGGTTTGGCGCGCGCAAGACGCACGACATCGAGGTCTGGCTGCCCGGGCAAGACAAATACCGGGAGATTTCCAGCGTAAGCGTCTGCGGGGATTTCCAGGCGCGGCGGATGAATGCGCGGTTCCGGCCCGAGGGCGGCGGCAAGCCGGAATTCGTCCATACGCTGAACGGCTCGGGCCTCGCCGTGGGGCGCTGCCTGATCGCGGTTCTGGAGAACGGGCAGCAGGAAGACGGCTCGGTGGTCTTGCCGTCCGTTCTGGTGCCCTATGTCGGAGGCACGACGCGGATCACGGCCAACGGCGAGCTGACATGACGGACTGGGCACGGGCTAAGGCAATCCTGGTATTGGTGGCGACGGTGGCGTTCGCGCTGTCACCCTGGCTTTCGCCGGGCTTCGGCGGGTTCGATGCCGACCGCTTTCCGGTGCCGCAAGAGAACCCGCCCGCGCAGCCCGCCGGCTATGCGTTTTCGATCTGGGGGCTGATTTATCTCTGGCTGATCATCCATGCCGGGTTCGGGCTGCTGCAGCGGGCCGAAGAGCCGGACTGGGATGCGACGCGCTGGCCGCTGCTGGTCAGCCTTGCGGTGGGCGCAAGCTGGATCGCCGTGGCGCAGACCTCTCCGCTGGCGGCGCTGGTGCTGATCTGGATCATGCTGGCCGGCGCGCTGGCGGCCCTGTTCGCGGCGCCGCGGACCGAGCCGTGGCTGCTGAGCGCACCTCTGTCGGTCTATGCCGGGTGGCTGACGGCGGCGTCCTTCGTCGCGGTTGCGATCAATGCCGCAGGATACGGGTTTGGTCCCGGGGCCCTGGTCTGGGCCTGGATCGTGACCG
The DNA here is from genome assembly GCA_024644285.1 of Paracoccaceae bacterium. Classification (GTDB taxonomy): domain Bacteria; phylum Pseudomonadota; class Alphaproteobacteria; order Rhodobacterales; family Rhodobacteraceae; genus JAHELH01. The sequence continues at coordinate 7,903 of JAHELH010000029.1, forward strand.
TGGCGCTGGTGGCCGTGGCGGTCTTCGTCCAGGTGCGGCTGGGGCGCGTGCCGGGCTACGGGCTGACGGTGGCCTGGGCACTGGTCGCGCTGGGAGTGGCGAACTGGGGCGAGCAGAACACGCTGGCGCTGGTGGCCTGGGCGCTGGCGGCGGTCATCGGGGCGCTGCCCTTCGCCCTGCCCGCCCGGCGGGACTGACGGACTATTCCGCTGGAATCGCCCGCGCGCGCGGCGCTTTCGGGAACGGCACCAGGCGCTCGTTCTCCTCGTCCCAGAGCTTCAGCGTGAAGCTGTGCAGCGCTTCGGGCCACTTGATCCTGCGCAGGGCGAATTCCTCGGGCATGTTATGGTGGCACTTGCGCAGCCGGTAACTGGGGATGCGTGGGTTGAAATGGTGAATGTCGTGATAGGCGATGTTGCCGGTGCCGATGTCCCAGAGATGCCCGAGATCGAGGCAGCTTGAGCCCTGCAACGCCGCGCGGCGAAAGTCGAGGTCGGGCTTGCGGTCCCAGTAAGTGTCCTCGAAATTGTGCTGCAGGAAGACCAGAAACACGCCGATGAGCGACGAGATCACCGCGGTGGCGGCGTAGGTCAGCGGACCGGCCCAGCCGAAGCCAAGCCAGAGCGCGTAAAGGAAGGCCGCCAGCATCGCGTTGTGGGCGAGGACCCCTGCGACGCCGATCTTGCGGGTGTTCTTGGGCCAGCGGTAGACGATGAAGAACGTCAGAATGCCGCCGACCGGCAGCATGATCAGCGGATTACGGTAGAGCCGGTACCACAGACGCGTGTGCCAGGGGGCCTCGTTCCACTCGCGCAGGGTCATGGTGTGGATCTCGGTGGTCTCGCGGTGGTCGAGATTGCCGAGATAGGCGTGGTGGATATCGTGGTTGACCTTGCCGGCGTAGTAAGGCGTGAGCGTGACAAGCGACAGCGCATATCCGGCGGCGGTGTTCACCCAGCGCTTGGAGAATAGCGAATGGTGGCCGCAATCGTGCTGCAGCACGTAGAGACGGACCCCGGCAAAGGCGGTGATGACGCAGAACGGCGCGGCGAGATACCAGGTGTGCGACAGCTGGATCGAGACGTAGAGCGCGACGAAGAAAAACGCGTAGCTGGCGAAAAAGCTGAGCGCCCCGATGCGGTCGTCCTTCTCGGTGAAGCCGTTGAGGTAGTCCTTGATGGTCATGGCAATTCCGGCGTCAAAGGTCGGTTCAGTCAAGGGAGACGGCAGAATGGCCGCCCCCACGGCAATTCGCGAGCATTTAACAGGATGCCGGGCTGCCTTGTCCAGTGCGGCGGTGCGTTACGGCCAATCGGGATCGCGCTTGCTGGGCAGGCGCGGCGCCAGCTCTGCGCGCAGCGGACGCAGCGTTTCGGGGTCATAGGGCTGGCCCCTGGCGTCGCCGAAGGCCAGCCGGTGCTGTGCCGCGGTCGAGACGTCGCGGGTGTGGTCGGTCAGCGGCCGGGCGCGGTCGCCGCGGCGGGACGGCGTGTCCGTCACTGGACCGCCAAACCGGCGCCCGGCATGGACCAGGTCGACGAAGTCCTGGTCGACATGCAGGCCGGCCCGAGCGGCGCCCTCGATGATCCAGTCGAGCGTGTAATCCGACAAGCCCCGCGACGGGCTGTTGCCGCCGACCTTGCCGTGATCGCCCGGAAACCACTCCTGCCGGAAGGGCCGCGCGGGGTCGTTGCCGTTAAGCTGATCGAGGTTGATCCAGGGCGTGGGCTCGTACAGCCTGCGGCGCTCGTCGATGGCAATGGCGTGCCGTCCCGCCGTGACCGAACGCGACAGGACCAGATCGTGGAACAGGAATGTGGCGTTGAAGCGCTCTGCCAGCAGGCCCAGTACGCCGGGCACGCCGAGCGCGCCGACGGTGTCCCAGATGCCGAGATAGGCGACGGTCAGCGCATCGCCCGGCGGGTGGCCGCGGTCTTCGCGCCAGAGCTTCTCTGCTTCGCCGGTATGGACCAGAGGCGCGTAGCCCAGTCGCCATTTCGCCGATTCCGGCGATCCGGGCTTGGTGCGCTCGTCGCGGTCGCGGTAGCGGTCGAACGCTTCGGGGATGCGGTGCAGGTTGGCCTCGTCGGGCAGGCCCGCGGCGCGGATCATGCCGGCCAGCGAGCGCGCCGTGTAGGCGCCGCGCGAGAAGCCGAAGATGTAGATCTCGTCGCCCGGGAGGTATTCGTGCGCCAGCCAGGAATAGGCGCGGATGATGCGCTCGTCCAAGCCAAGTCCCAGGGCGCCGCCGATGAACTTGTCGAAAAACCGTCGCCACCTTGTGTCGCCGCGCCCCTCGCCGACACCGGTAAGGTAGAAGCTCTTCTGGATGTTTCCGCTCGGATCCTTTTCCGGGATCTGTTCGCTGAGCCGCTCGACATTCGTGGCGTTCTCGTTCTCCGGCTTGTTCCAGGTGCCGTCGCAGAATATCGCAAGTCGCTTCAACGCAATGTTCCCCATGAATGAGCCGAGTGTCTTCCGCCCAAGTTCCGCGCGTCAAGAGGAGGCTCGGCTCGGAATCGCGACCAATCCGCCTAGCTTTGGTCGGCGGGCTTTCGACCGGTATGCTTGCGCAGCCGCGAGGGGGTGGATTTCTTGCGATTCTTGTAGGGATTGTCCTCGGCCTGGCTGCGCATCCATAGCCGGACAGGCGTGCCGGGCATGTCAAAGTCGTCGCGCAAGCCGTTGATAAGGTATCTGGAATAGCTTTCCGGCACCTTGTCGGGATGGCTGCACATCACGACGAAACCGGGCGGGCGGGTCTTGGCCTGGGTCATGTAGCGCATCTTGATCCGGCGGCCGCCGGGCGCCGGCGGCGGATGCGCTTCCAGCATGCCGGTCAGCCAGCGGTTCAGTTTGGCGGTGGGCACGCGGCGGTTCCAGACCTCGTGCGCCTGCAGCACCGCGGCGTGCAGCCGGTCCAGCCCGCGTCCCGTCAATGCCGCGACGGTGACCAGCGGCGCGCCCCTGAGTTGCGGCAACAGGCGCTCGAAGGTCTCGCGCAGGTCGCGCAGCTTGGCCTGTTTGGCGGGCTCCAAGTCCCACTTGTTCACTGCCACCACGACCGCCCTGCCCTCGCGCTCGGCCAGATCCGCGATGCGCAGATCCTGTTGCTCGAAGGGGATGGCGGCGTCGAGCAGGACGATCACCACCTCGGCGAACTTGACCGCGCGCAGGCCGTCCGAGACACTGAGCTTCTCCAGCTTTTCCTGCACCTTGGCCTTCTTGCGCATTCCGGCCGTGTCGAAGATGCGCACCGGCGTGCCGTGCCAGTCGGCGGCGACCGAGATCGCGTCGCGGGTGATCCCGGCTTCGGGGCCGGTCAGCAGGCGCTCCTCGCCCAGGATCGCGTTGATCAGCGTCGATTTGCCGGAATTGGGCCGACCCACCACCGCGATCTGCAACGGGCGCGCGCGGGTCGGCACGCGCGGGGCGTCTTCGTCCGCAATGTCGATGTCGGTCTCGGGCTCTTGCGCGGCGGCGCGTCCGGCAAATCCGTCGGCCAGCGGCATCAGCCGGGCGTAAAGCTCGTTCAGCCCCTCGCCGTGTTCCGCCGACATCCGGATCGGCTCGCCAAGCCCCAGCGCATAGGCGTCAAGCACGCCAGAATCCGCCGCCGACCCCTCGCCCTTGTTGGCCGCCAGGATCACATGGGCGGATTTGCGGCGAAGGATATCGGCGAAGACTTCATCGGCAGGCAGGACGCCCGCCCGCGCGTCGATCATGAACAGGCAGATATCGGCCATCTCGACCGCGCGCTCGGTCAACCGGCGCATCCGGCCCTGCAGCGACTCGTCGCTGGCCTCTTCCAGTCCAGCCGTGTCGATCACGGTAAAGCGCAGATCGCCCAGCCGCGCCTCGCCCTCGCGCAGGTCGCGGGTGACGCCGGGCTGGTTGTCGACAAGCGCCAACCGCTTGCCCACCAGCCGGTTGAACAGCGTCGACTTGCCGACATTGGGCCGGCCCACGATGGCGAGGGTGAAACTCATCTCGGTCGCTCTGCAGCGCGTGAAGCGCGTGAACCGCGCGGTCTACACCGGTTTCGGCCTAACGGAAAGCGTGAAGCTGGCCGCGTTCCGAGACGATGTACATGGTGCGACCGGCCACGGCCATGGAACTGGCCGCACCGCCCGGCAGGCCGATGGTGGCACGGTCCGCGCCGGTAGCCGGGTCGTAGGATTTCAGCGTGCCGTCGTCGGAGGCGACCCAAAGCGCGCCGCCGGCCAGGACCGGGCCGTAATGGGCGAAAATCGCCTTGGCCTTGCGGGTGCGTTCGCGGCGGAAATACGGCAGGTCGCGGGACCAGATCTCGGTGCCCGAGGCGGCGTCGAGGCGGACCAGCTTGGACTGGTCGCTGATCAGGAAGACCGAGCCGCCGGATACCGTGACCGGCCCGTATGCGCCATGCGGAGCAGTCCAGATGCGATTGCCGGACGCGGCGTCGATCGCGACGGAGCGGCCCGACTGGTTGCCGGTATAGATCACGCCGCCGGTGACTACGGGGTCGGCGACGATGTCGGTGATGTTTGCATAGGCGCGGCCGCGGCGCTGGCCGGCGACGGTCGCCCCCCAGATGCGCACGCCGCCCTGGCGCAGGGCGGCAACGACCTCTCCGGATCCGAAGGGGAAGATCGCGATCTGGTCGGTCACCGCCGGCGCCGCGCCGCCGACGACGCCAACCTGGCTGGGCGTGCCGGGAAGCGACCACGCCACCCGGCCGTTGCTGGTGCGGATCGCCCAGGCGCGGTTCTCGCGGCTGACCACGTAGACAAGATCACTTGCCACGGTCGGGCTGGAGGTGGCGGGCGCGTCGAGGTCCTGGCGCCAGATCTCGGCCCCGGTCGCGGCGTCGAGTGCCGCAACCTGGCCGAACCCGGTGGTGACGTAGACGCGGTTGCCCGCGACGGCGACGCCACCACCCGAGGCCTCGCCCTCGTTGTCGCTTGGCGGGGTCAGGTCGGCGGTCCACAGCGTCGCACCGCCGGTCGAGGTGGCGGTGACCCGCGAGCGGCTGTCGAGCGTGAAGACGCGGCCGTCGGCGACGACGGGATCCGCGGTGATGCGGTGCTTGCGGCTGTTGCCCTGGCCGATACCGGCGCTCCAGATCAACTGCGGCGCGGCGCTGAAGGCGGGATGCGGGAGGGTATGGGTCGGGCCGCCGGCGACCTGGGTCCAGGCGGCATTGACCGAAGGCGCAGGGAGATTCAGCGCGGTGCTGAACGAGGCCAGTTCGACCTCGGCGCCGGGAATGGCGGCGGCGATCGGCTCTTCCTGGCGGATCGGAACGCGTTTGCCCTGCAGGATGACTTCCTGATCGCCGCAGGCGGCCAGCACGGCGAGGCCGCACAATAGCCCGATGCTGCTGGTAATCTTCACTGCTCGCGTCCCCCTGATCTGTTCAGGCCCGGACCGGTCTTGCCGGCGTCGTGCCGCGCTTGGCCGCGGTCACGCGGGTTCTGCCTCGCCACCCAGCGCCACAATCAACTGTGTGACGCGTCGACGCAAGCCCGCAGTGGCCTGGGTGTCCTCTGACAGCGCACGCAGACGGGCGATTGCGGCATCCGTGTCACCCATCTCGATCTCGGCCAGCGCGACCTGCTCTTCGGCCAGCACGCGATAGGCGGCGCCCGCGACCAGCAGCGGCTGAAGCATGTCGATGCGGGCACCGGGATCGGTGTCGCCCGATGTCAGGATGACCTTCTTGAGCAGCGCGAGATCGCGGTAAAGCGACGGCAGGGACGTTTCCGCGAGGATCGCGTCAAGGGCGGCGACGGCGGCAGACGTATCGCCGGCCTCGACCGCCTGGTTCGCCGCCAGCAGCTGCACCACGACGCGCGCGTCGCCGTCCACCTCGGCCGCGCCGAGCGCGGCCTGGCGCGCGGCGGGGTCATCGGCTTCCAGCGCGGCGAGGATCGCGTCACCGCGCGCCTGGGCGGCGGCAGTGTCGCGGGATTTCGCGTATTCGTTCCAGGCCGTGCCCGCGACCAATCCGAGCACGATTAGCAATGGTATCCAACCCCATTTCTTGAACAATCTGAACAGCTTGTCGCGGCGTACCGCCTCGCTGACTTCCTCGATAAAGCTGTCGGTTTCGCTCACGGCGCCTGCCTCCGTTCCGGGATCGGCCCCCTCTTACACGCAAGCCCGAGCGGTTGCCAAGGGCGACCCCGGCCGGCGGTCCGGGTCTCCTTGCACCGATTTGCGGAAAGGATTAATCTAAACTAAACAGTTTAGCGTATGTCACTGTGCGGCGCCGAGGTTCAGGCGTCACGCAAGACGAGGACCAGAGGCCTGGATGCGGATATTCTCGATACTCACGGCGTTGGTCGTTTCCGTGACGCTGTACCTGATGGTGTTCGAACGCGAGCAGGTGCTGGCCTTTGCCACCGGTGAGGAAGCCGAGACGGTGGACGGAGCGGGCGAGGCGATGGCCGGGGAAGCTTCGGACGACGTGGCGCGCGTGGCGGTGGTTGCGCTGGCCTCGCAGGCGCAACCCATCGAGCAACTGGTGCTGGTGCGCGGGCGGACCGAAGCGGCGCGCCAGGTCGATGTGCGTGCCGAAACCAGTGGTCCTGTTTCCTCGGAACCGCTGCGCAAGGGCACCTTCGTCGAGGCGGGCGATCTGCTGTGTCGCATCGATCCGGGCACAAGGGTCGTGGCCCTGGAAGAGTCCCAGGCACGGCTGGCGGAAGCCCGAAGCCGGGTGCCAGAGGCCGAGGCGCGGCTGGCAGAGGCGACGGCCGCCGTGCCCGCGGCCGAGGCGCGTGTCGAGGAGGCGAAGGCGCGGGTTCCGGAAGCCCGGGCGCGGCTGGCAGAGGCGGAAGCCAAGATCCCCGAGGCGGAGGCACGGCTGGCCGAAGCGCAGGCGCGGGTCCCGGAGGCGGAGGCCCGCATGTCGGAAGCCGCGGCGCGGGTCAACGAGGCAGAAATCAACCTGAACGCGGCCGAGAAGCTGTCGCAGGGCGGATTCGCCTCGGATACGCGTGTAGCGTCGGTGCAGGCTGCCATGGAATCGGCTTTGGCCGGGTTGCAGGCCGCGAAGTCCCAGTTCGAAGGCGCCAAGGCCGGTGTCGAAGCGGCAAGGTCGCAGCTGGAGACGGCCAAGGCCGGCATCCAGTCCGCCCGCAGCCAGGTCGAAAGCGCAGCGGCAGGGGTGATTACCGCGCGGTCGCAGGTCGAGGGCGCGAAAGCCGGCGTGCAGT
>JAHELH010000263.1 GCA_024644285.1 Paracoccaceae bacterium
CGGCCTCGATCCGCCCGCCATAGCCCTGACCGGCGACCGGCAGAAGCGCAAGCGACACCCGGTCCCCGTCGCGCAGCAGGTAGACCTGGGCGAAATCGGGCCGCTGGCCAAGCCCGGCCAGGTCCCGGCCGGGATCGATCGCGGACCAGTTCGCCGGATCGGCAAGCGCGGTCTCCAGCGTGGCGGAGGTCACCCCCGTCGCGGCACGGCCGCTTTCGAGATCGATGACCACCGATGACAGCGATCCACCGGCCTCCTCCAGCAGCGTCGCCATGCCCGGAATGCCCTTGACCAGCGCCGCGATCCGGGCCTGTTCCTCGGCGGCGCGGTTCGCCGCCTGGATCGGCCGGAGCATGACCGTGGCGCCACTGACCAGGGCCGCGCAGATGGCGGATACGAGAAACGCCACGACAATCGTCTTCGCGCGGCTCTCGTTCGGCAGCGCCAATAGGCGCCGCCAGGGGTTCCAGTCACGTCCTGCCATGGCGTCTCTTTCGGTCTGCAACCCATAACGCCAGGGCGGCCTCGTCCAGAAGCGGCGCGGCGAGCGAGACCAGCAATGCGGCCGCCACGGCAATCTGCACCGGCGCGGCGCCGGCCCAGCCGTTCGCGAACAGCGCCACCAGACCCGCATAGAGCGCGCCGTTGATCCACCGGCCAAGCGTCGTGGCCGCGCTGGTCACAGGATCGGCCACCAGCAGCACCAGGACGATGCCCGCGACGAGCAGTTCCTGGTCCGACAGGACGCCGCCCCCGACCGCTCCGGCCGCGATCAGGGCCGCGCCGGCTAGCACCGCCCCGGGCATGATCCCGAACGCCATGCCGATCAGCGCCGCCGGGATCGCCGCCCAGGCGACCGGGGCGTCGAAAACCGGCCAGGCGAAGGCCGGAAATCCGAAACCCAGGAACGACAGCGCCACGGTTGCCGGGTTGACGACGTTGCGCCCCCAGCCGCCGAAGACCAACTCGCCCATCACGACGCCGAAGCTGATCCCGAGCGTCAAGCGGAACAGGCCGAGATCCTCTGGCGCCAGCATCGCGATGGCAAGCGCGGTGGTCAGCGCGGCCAGCGAGGGCGGCTGCGCGCGGACGAGCATGAACACCAGGTGCCAGGTCGCGACCACCAGCACCGACAGACCAAGCCTGGCCAAGGCGTCCGCGCCGCCCAGCCACAGCCAGAACAGCGCCATCGGCAGAAAGGCCGCGACCAGCAACAGCGCGACGGTCTCGCGGTCCCACAGCCCCCTGGTCATGCGTCGAATTCCGCTCGGATGCGGTCGAGCATGCCGCGAAGCTGGGCGATGATCCGCCCGCCCTCGCTCAGCACGAAATCCGCCAGCGCGACGTCTTCTTCCAGCAGCGACAGGATGCCCAGCCGCATCGCGGCCTCGTCGTCGCCTGCGCTGAGGGCGCGGATGAAGGGGGTGGCCGGCAGCCCGGCCCCGAAGGCCTGGTTCAGGGCGGCGGTCGGTATCACCGGTCCGGCGCCCGTCGGTCGCGTCAGCGCCGCGACCAGCCAATGCCTGCGGCGCTGCGCGGATTGCCGCGGCAGGACGGTGACCTGCCGGTGACGGGGTGCCAGCCAGCGCGCCACCTGACCGTCGAGCGGCGAGCCGGATATCAGCTCGTGGGGTCCGGGGGCGACGATCCTTTGGGTCAGTTGACGCAGATCGGCGCCGGGATGTGTCCGCACCGTCTTTGACTCGCGCAAGCCCGCGCCCGCGATCCTGACAAGACGCGGCATCGGCAACGCGCCGGTGTTCAGCAGCGCGCCGAGTGCTGCGACGTCCTCGGCATGGGCATCCCAGACCGGCACGCCGATCCCGGCCGGGAAGTGCTGGTGGATGCGCCACCCGGCGGAGCCCTGCGGGTGGCGCGGGCCGCAATCGATGCGCTGGACGCGGTCACCGGCCGCGCGCCGGTCATAGAGCCAGGGTCCGGCTTGCTGGCAGAACAGCACCGGCCCTTCGGTCAGTTGCGAAAGTGCGGTCAGGCCGCGCGCCAGATCTTCCTCGCGCCCCGCGAGCGCGCGGCCCGGCTCAGGCGCGAAGGGCCGCGTGTCGGCAGCCATCACGATGATCGCGGCGGGGCTTTCGTCCTGCGCCGGCATGCCCCCGAACGGACGCCGCCGCAGCCACGGCCAGAAGCCCGCCCGCTGCATCAGCCGGCGCAGGCCGTCGACCGCGCCGACGTCGCCCAGATCGTGGCGCTCGGCCTCGTTCCCCGGCTTCCGAAATATGACGATCTCGGACAGTTTTCGTCCGGGCAGCAGCGACAGTTTCGCCACGATGCCAGCGATCGGCGCCACGAATCGGACGTCCGGCGCATCGCGCAGACAGACCAGGGCCGCGCCTTCCGCCACCGTCTCGCCTTCGCGAACCAGCGGCGTGATCTGAGCCGATGTTCCGGCCGGCGCATGCACCGCCGCTTCCTCGGTCACGACCTCCTCGACCTCCGCGGCGTCGGGCGGAGACCGGAACTGGGGGCTGAGCCCTGCCATCGATACGAAAAAGGACATCCTGCACCCGTTCGAAGTCCGCTCCCTTAGTGTGGCGTCACACCAAGTCGCCAGGAAAATTATCATCGGCGATCGGCGCCAAACATGACAGAGATCAACGTGGGCAGGGCGGTGTGCGCAATATGGTGTTGTGATAACCAGGGGCGCCTGCCTTTCCAGGGAGACCGATCATGCCGTTGCCGTCAATTCCTACCTCGCTTCAGCTTTTCTTCGTTGCGGGGTTTTCTGCGATGTCCCTCGCCAGCCCGGCGCTGACCCAGGCACAAAGTACCGCCGAGGCCGGCGAAGGCGAAGAGGCGGTGATCCCCTTCGTGCTGCCGCAATCCGGTCCTTTCAAGCCCGCCGATATCAAGATCGAAAACGATCAGGCCATTTCGGACTGGTTTCGATCGTCTCACGCCAATGCCGCGTCCGAAGCCTTCAGCCATTGGGACGATGACGGCGAAATCCGCGCCGCTTGCGCCACCTGCCATTCCGGCGAAGGCTTCCGCGACTTCCACGGCCTCGACGGAACCGAAGCCGGCGTGGTCAACGGCCCGATCAATGTCGGCGGGGTCGTCGATTGCGGGACCTGTCACAATGCGGGTCTGGCGGATATCAAGGAGATCACTTTTCCCAGCGGGCTCGTCCACCCGGTGACCGGGGTCGAGGCGTCGTGCCTGACCTGCCACCAGGGGCGCACGGCCGGCATCAACGTCGAAAAGGCGATTGCGGACCTTTCGCTCGACGAGCCGAACGCCGAGTTGCGTTTCATCAACCCGCACTACGCGACGGCGGCAGCAACCTGGCTGGGTGGCTATGGCCGCGCGGGGTATCACTATGCCGGGCAGAGCTATTCCGGCAGGTTCTTCCACGCCCGGCCGGTCGCCAGTTGCAATTCCTGCCACGAGCCGCACACGCTCGAAGTCGAATTCGAGCCCTGCCTGACCTGCCATCAGGCCGACCGCCCGCAGGACATCCGCATCGCCCGGCAAAGCTATGACGGAAGCGGCAACACCAGTGTCGGCATCCGCTCGGACATCGCGGCGAACGCGGCGACGCTGCTCGACATGATCGGGACCTATTCGAGGGACGTCGCGGGTGTTCCGGTGATATATGACGGCAACCGCTATCCATACTTCTTTGCCGATGCCAACGGTGACGGCGTGATCGATACGGAAGACGGCAAACCGGTCGTCTACGCGTCCTGGACGCCACGAAGCCT
>JAHELH010000264.1 GCA_024644285.1 Paracoccaceae bacterium
CTTCACGCGCCAGTTCTTGATCGTTTCGCCGGGCAGTCCGCCGGCGGCGGTGATCATGGTATCCTCGGGCTTGGCCATCCTGTTGACCACGCCGATCACCTGAGCGTAGCTCGGCACCTCGGCGTTGGTCGGCGCCTGGCCCTCGTCGATCATCCTGTTCCAGTCGGCGTAGCGCTGGCGTGCCTCGTCCATCCGCGCGGCGCCGCAGGTCCAGCCGCCCAGCGCTGCGTCCAGTTCCGCAAGCGCTTCCAGCGCATCGCCGACGACCGGCAGGGCCATGTGTTTCCGCGCGTCGTACCGCGCGGCGTTGATGTGGATGAACCTGGCCTCTGGCGAGAAGGTCGTCCACGATCCCGTGGTGAAGTCCTGCAGCCGGGTGCCGACGGCCAGCACCACGTCGGCGTTGAGCGCCAGTTCCATCGCCGCGTCGGTCCCCTCGATGCCGAGCGCGCCGACATAGGCCGGATGGTCGTGGACCACCGCACCCTTGCCGGCGATGGTCTCGGCCATCGGAATGCCGCGGTCCGTCGCGAACTTGGCCATCGCCTCGCCTGCCCCGGAATACCGCACTCCGCCGCCCGAGATGATCAGCGGCTTCTTCGCGGTTTTCAGCAATTCCGCCGCTGCGGCGACCTGGTCCTTCGACGGCCTTGGACGCGGGATGGTCCAGGTCTTTTCCTCGAAGAACGCGACCGGATAGTCGTAGGCCAGTTCCTGGGTATCCTGCGGCAGACCGATGAAGGCCGGCCCGCAGTCGGCCGGATCCAGCATGGTGGCCACCGCCTGCGGCAGCGAGGACAGGATCTGCGCGGGATGCACGATCCGGTCCCAGTAGCGGCTGACCGGCTTGAAGGCGTCGTTGACGGTGATCGATGGGTTGCCGAAATGCTCGACCTGCTGCAGCACCGGGTCGGGCAGACGGTTCACGTAGGTGTCCCCCGACAACAGCAGGACCGGCAGCCGGTTGGCGTGGGCCACTGCCGCCGCCGTCACCATGTTGGTGGCGCCGGGACCGACCGAGGTGGTCGCAACCATGATCTGCCGCCGCAGCTTGGCCTTGGCGTAGGCGATCGCGGCCAGCGCCATCGACTGTTCGTTCTGACCGCGCCAGGTGGGCAGTTGGTCCTGGACGTCGACGAGGGCCTCGGACAGGCAGGTGACGTTGCCGTGACCGAAGATGCCGAAGACACCGGCAAATAGCGGCACGCGCTCGCCGCCGATCTCGGTGTGCTGCGCGCACAGGTATCGCACGAGCGCCTGGGCCATGGTCAAACGGACGGTCTTCTGGGTCATGTCACCTTCTCCCGCAGATGGATTCCCTCGGATTGCGAAGCGTATATTGACAAACCGTGAATCTTGCAACAATCATTGCAGTCGATCCAGTGGAGGTCTAGATGGTCAGGATAGCAGGGCTCGACGGCGGCCGCATAGGCCGAATGCACGCGGCCACTGGGAAAGCCGGCCCGGGGCTGCGCGCGGCGGGGGATTGACCATGTACGACGGGTTCGGGCTTTTCATCGGCGGCGGCTGGACCCGCGGGTCGGCATCGCTCGACGTCAATTCGCCGGTGACCGAGAAATCCCTGGGCACGGTGGCTGCGGCGGGCGCCGATGACACGCGCGCGGCGCTCGATGCGGCTTCCGGGGCGCTTGCGCCGCTTTGCGACATGGGCGGGTTCGGACGGGCGGACGCGCTGCACAAGATCGCCGACGCAATGCAGGCGCGGACCGAAGAGGCCAAGCGGATGATCTCGACCGAGACCGGCAAGCCGATGGCGCAGTCCGGCCGCGAGTGGGGTCTCGCCTGCGACCAGTTCCGCTGGTACGCCGAAGAGGCTCGCCGCGTCTACGGCCGGATCGTCGAAAGCCGTGTGCCGGGCGGCCGTTTCGAGGTCACCCGCGAACCGGTGGGGGTCGTCGGCGCCTTCACGGCCTGGAATTTCCCGGCCGCCCTGCCCGCCCGCAAACTGGCCCCGGCGCTGGCCGCCGGCTGTCCGGTGGTCCTGCGGCCCTCGTCGCAGACGCCGGGCGTAGCGATGATCATGGTCGACTGCATCCGCGCGGGCGGTCTGCCGGATGGCGCTGTCAACCTGGTCGTCGGCTCGACCGGCGACACCTACGGCCCGGTCATGGCCGATGCGCGCGTCCGCAAGGTCTCGCTGACCGGATCGACCCGTGTCGGCCAGCAGATGATCCGCGACGCCGCCGACACGGTGAAGAAGGTGTCGATGGAGCTTGGCGGCAACGCGCCTTTGATCGTCTACGACGATGCCGACCTCGAGGCGGCGCTCGACGTCACGGTACCGACGAAATACGCCAATTGCGGACAGGTCTGCGTCACGCCCGACCGGTTCTTCATCCACGAAACCCTGCACGACGCCTTCGTCGACGGCTTTGTCGCCCGCGCCTCGAAGATCAAGCTCGGCGACGGCCTGGACGAGGCGACGGCGATGGGTCCGCTGATCAATGCCGGCCGGCTGAAAGAGATCGACGCCGTCGTGCAGGACGCCGTGCGCGCGGGCGCCGAGGTCGCACTCGGCGGCAAGCGTGCACCGGGTTTCAACGCGGGCCACTTCTACGAGCCGACCGTCCTGACCGGCGTCGGCGACGATATGAAGGTCTTCGCCGAGGAGAACTTCGGCCCCGTCGCGGCGATCACCTCGTTCCAGGATGACGACGAGGTGCTGGAACGCGCCAATGCCAGCCCGATGGGACTTTCGGCCTATGCCTTCACCCGCTCGCCGGACCGGGCGCGCCGAACCGTGGCCGCGCTCAAGGCCGGGATGGTCGGGATCAACACATTTGCGCTCGCCGCCTCCGAGGCGCCATTCGGCGGCACGAACCACTCGGGAATGGGCCGCGAGGGCGGCAGCGAGGGAATCGTGGACTACCTCGACACCAAGCTCGCGCAGATCGTTTTCTGAGGCACCGGCAATGTTCAAGAACCCTGTCAAGCAGCTTTGGTCGGAACGCAAACCGGTGCTGCACGGCTGGTTGTCCATCGGCAACCCCTTCACCGCCGAGATCATGGCGTCCCAGGGCTACGACGCGATCAGCATCGACATGCAGCACGGCGCGCTCGACTATTCCTGCGTACTGCCGATGTTCCAGGCGATGCGCGCCTCCGGCGTGGCGCTTGGCGCGCGTGTGCCCTGGCTCGATCCGGCAGCGATCATGAAGGTGCTGGACGCCGGCGCCCTGAACGTGATCTGCCCGATGATCAACACCGCCGACCAGGCCGCGGAATTCGTCAGCTATCTGCGCTACCCGCCCAAGGGGCAACGCAGTTTCGGGCCGACGCGCGCCGGCTTCGCGATGCCTGGCTACGACACCGCCATGAACGACGAGGTGGTTGCGCTGGCCATGATCGAAACCGCCCAGGGCGTCGACAACCTCGAGGCCATCGCCGCGACGCCGGGGCTGGACGGCATCTATGTCGGCCCCTCCGACCTGACGCTCGGCACGCAACAAGGCCGTCTGGCCCCGGGGTTCGACCGCGAAGAAGCCGAGATGATCGACCTGATCAAGCACATCGCGCGGGTCTGTGCGGACAACGGGATCAAGGCCTGCCTGCATTGCGGCGCTCCGGAATACGCCGCGAGAGCCATCGGCTGGGGCTACAGCCTGACCACGGTAGCCGGCGATGCCCGGCTCCTCGCGGCCGCGGCGGGCGCCAGCGTGGCGCAGTTCCGCGAACTGGTCGGATC
>JAHELH010000265.1 GCA_024644285.1 Paracoccaceae bacterium
GCAGGTTCTACGCCCGCGAGGGATTTTGCGAGGTCGGGCTGAGCGACGGCGCGGGGAACGACGAAGGTCTGCCCGACGTGCGGCTGATCTGGACCAGGAACGGGGCGGGACGATGAGCGACAGGCGCGGACCGGTGCTGATCGAGATGGACGCGGGCCCGGCGGTGGGCCCGGCCGAGGCGCCGCCGGTAGGCGACGCACCCGAGGCTCCGTCCGGCGCGGCGATGCAGGCGGCGGCGCGTATCGCGGCGCGGCCGCGCTCGCGGCTGGCGCGCTGGTTCTGGTCGCTGCTGGGCGCGTTTCTGGGCCTGGCGCTGTCGCTGACGGCCTGGGATTTCGTCACCTCGCTTCTAGCGCGCAACGCGATGCTTGGCGGCGTGGCGGTGACGCTGCTTGGGCTTCTGCTGCTGGTGCTTCTGGCCATCGGCCTGCGCGAATGGGCAGCCTTCGCCCGCCTCGCCCGGCTTGACCGGCTGCACCTGGACGCCGAGGCGGCGCTGGCGGCCGGCGATCTGGGCCAGGCGCGAAAGGTCGCCGACCGCATGGCGGCGCTCTACACGGCCCGGGCCGAGATGGAATGGCCGCTGGCGCGGCTTGCCGAACGCCGCGGCGACCTGTTTGATGCCGACGGGCTGCTGGCGCTGGCCGAGACCGAACTGCTGGCGCCGCTCGACGCCGCCGCAAGGCGCGAGGTTGAGGCGGCAGCGCGTCAGGTGGCGACGGTCACCGCGGTGGTGCCGCTGGCGCTGGCCGACGTCGCCGTGGCGCTGACCGCGAACCTGCGCATGATCCGGCGGGTGGCCGAGATCTACGGCGGCCGTGCCGGCGCGCTGGGCGGTTGGCGGCTGACGCGGTCGGTGATGACGCACCTGGTGGCCACCGGCGCGGTGGCTGTGGGTGACGACCTGATCGGCTCGGTTGGCGGCGGGCATCTTCTGTCGAAGCTGTCGCGGCGCTTTGGCGAAGGTATCGTCAACGGCGCGCTGACCGCGCGGGTCGGCATCGCCGCGATGGAGGTCTGCCGCCCGCTGCCGTTCCGCGCCGCGCCGCGGCCCTCGGTGACGCGGCTGGTGCAAAGGGCGCTCACGGGGCTGTTCGGCGGCTGAGCGAGGTGTTGCGCTGCCTTTAGGCGCGTCGCGCCGCTCTCTGCCGGGCGCCGCGCCGCTTGTCCTGCCCGCGGCCGGGGCCTATAAGCCGGCACATGGCCTGCACTCGTCCCATCATCCGCCGAATTACCGGCCCGGCGCTCTGACCTGACGAGCCGCCGGGACAAGGCGTATGGACCTCGCGCCGACTTTCTCCCAAACAAGCCCAACCAATGACCGAGGACACGGGACATGTGCGCCGACACCCCCGACTACAAAGACACGCTCAACCTGCCACGAACCGATTTTCCCATGCGCGCCGGCCTGCCCAACCGCGAGCCCGGCTGGCTGGAGAAATGGGAGCGGATCGGCATCTACCACCGGCTGCGCGCCAAGGCGGTGCAGACGGCCGAGGGGCGTCCGCCCTTCATCCTGCATGACGGGCCTCCTTATGCCAACGGCCACCTGCATATCGGCCACGCGCTGAACAAGATCCTCAAGGACATGGTGGTGCGAAGCCAGCAAATGCTGGGCCATGATGCACGCTACGTGCCGGGCTGGGACTGCCACGGCCTGCCGATCGAGTGGAAGATCGAGGAAAAGTACCGCCAGAAGGGCCAGGACAAGGACGCCGTGCCGGTGGTCGAGTTTCGCACCGAGTGCCGCGACTTCGCCAGCCACTGGATCGACATCCAGCGCGCCGAGTTCAAGCGGCTGGGCGTGACCGGCAACTGGGACGACCCCTACCGCACGATGGATTATCACGCCGAGCGCGTCATCGCCGAGGAATTCCAGAAATTCCTGATGAACGGCACGCTTTACCAGGGCTCCAAGCCGGTGCTCTGGTCGCCGGTCGAACAGACCGCGCTGGCCGAGGCCGAGGTCGAGTATCACGACAAGGCAAGCTTCACGATCTGGGTGAAGTTCCGCGCCCTGCAGGGCGGCAATGCCGATTTCGATCTCGGCGCCGAGGGCGGCGACTATGACGGCGCCAACCAGGCACTGCTGGCCGAGCAGCTGCACGGCGCCTTCGTGGTGATCTGGACCACGACGCCCTGGACCATTCCGTCGAACCGCGGCGTGGTGTTCCGCGACGACATTGCCTACGGCCTCTATGAGGTGACGGGCGGGCCCGAGGAATGCTGGGCGCGGCCCGGCGAACGCTACATCCTCGCCGACAAGCTGGCAGGCGAGGTTATGCGCGCCGCCCGGCTGGACGAGGGGATGTACCGCCGGCTGCGCGGCGTGAGCGCGCAGGAACTGGCGCGGCTGAAGCTGAGCCATCCGCTGGCGGGCGTCGAGGGCGCGCAAGGCGAGTGGGACGAACCGCGCGATTTCCGCCATGCCCCTTTCGTCACCGACGAGGAAGGCACCGGTTTCGTCCACTGCGCGCCCAGCCACGGCATGGAGGAGTTCGAGCTTTACCGCGATGCCGGCATGCTGGCGCAAGTCATCACCTACAATGTCGAGCCCGATGGGTCCTTCCGCGCCGATCTGCCGCTTTTCGGCGGTACGCGCATCCTTCGGCCCAACGGCAAGGAGGGCGACGCCAACACGACGGTGATCGACGCGCTGGTGGCGGCCGGCGGGCTGCTGGCGCGCGGCAAGATCAAGCATTCCTATCCGCATTCCTGGCGCTCCAAGGCGCCGCTGATCTACCGCAACACGCCGCAATGGTTCGCCGCCATCGACCGCGAGGTGGGCGACGACCAGGACCGGTACGGCAAGACGATCCGCGCGCGGGCGCTGGCCAGCATCGACGAGCTTGTCGCCTGGACGCCGAAATCGGGGCGCAACCGGCTGCACTCGATGATCGAGGCGCGGCCCGACTGGGTGCTTTCGCGCCAGCGTGCCTGGGGAGTGCCGCTGACCTGCTTCGTGAAGAAGGGCGCCAGGCCGGACGATGCCGATTTTCTGCTGCGCGACGCGGCGGTGAATGCCCGCATTCTTGAGGCCTTCGAGACCGAGGGCGCCGACGCCTGGTACGTCGATGGGGCCAAGGAGCGTTTTCTCGGCAATGACCACAAGGCTGACGACTACGACCAGGTCTTTGACATTCTCGATGTCTGGTTCGACAGCGGCTCGACCCATGCCTTCGTGCTGCGCGACCGGCCGGACGGGGCCGAGGACGGCATCGCCGATCTCTATCTCGAAGGCACCGACCAGCATCGCGGCTGGTTCCATTCCTCGCTCTTGCAGGCCTGCGGAACGCTGGGCCGCGCGCCCTATCGCGGGGTGCTGACGCATGGCTTCACGCTCGACGAGAAAGGCGTGAAGATGTCCAAGAGCCTGGGCAACATCATCGCGCCCGAAGAGGTGGTGCGGCAATACGGCGCCGACATCTTGCGGCTCTGGGTGGCGCAGACCGACTATACCGCCGACCAGCGCATCGGGCCCGAGATCCTCAAGGGCACCGCCGACAGCTATCGCCGGCTGCGCAACACCATGCGCTTCCTGCTGGGCAACCTGAGCGGGCCTGCAGCCAAGGACAGCGCTGCGGCAGGCGACATGCCGGAACTGGAGCGCTGGGTGCTGCACCGGCTGGCCGAACTGGACGAGGTGGTCCGCAAGGGCTACGCCGCCTACGACTTTC
>JAHELH010000266.1 GCA_024644285.1 Paracoccaceae bacterium
CCGGGTCCCCCTCGTGGGGCGGCACGGTGTCGAGGTGGCCCACGAGCGCGACGCCCTCGGTGACCGGCCCGGTCTCGGCGTAACAGGCCGCCCCGGCGGCGATGTCGTCGCGGTGCAGCGGCGGAAGCCCCGCCGCGCTGGCGGCCGCGTCTACCACGGCCATCGCCGCCTCGGCCACGTCCACCCCGATGCCATCGCCTCGGATCAGCGCCACGCTCAGCCGCTCTGCCATCGCCTGTCCCCTCTGCCGCCCGGCGCGAGCATGAAGCAGCGCCTGTCTATTGAAAAGGGCCGCTACCGCCTGCGCCGGTCGCGCATCCGCCCGGTCAACCGGCCGATCAGGAAC
The DNA here is from genome assembly GCA_024644285.1 of Paracoccaceae bacterium. Classification (GTDB taxonomy): domain Bacteria; phylum Pseudomonadota; class Alphaproteobacteria; order Rhodobacterales; family Rhodobacteraceae; genus JAHELH01. The sequence goes on from JAHELH010000266.1 coordinate 347, forward strand.
GAGGTGCGCGGCGCGTAGATATAGGCCGTCCGGTCCTCGGGCGCCGGGCGCGCGCGCATCCGGATCAGCCCGAACACCACCAGCGCCAGGTGACCCAGCGACACGAAGGTGAACAGCGCGCCAGGCCCGAAGGCCTCGATCAGGCTTGACGAGATCAACGGCGATGCGATGGCGCCGAGCGCGAAAAAGAACAAGAGCGCGGCACTGAGATCGACGCGCTGGCTGTCCTCGGCGAAATCGTGGGCATGGGCGGCGGCGACCGAGTAGATCGGAAAGGTCGTCAGCCCGAAGAACATCGCCGACAGGAACACCGCCAGCGTTCCCGCGCCGCTGGCCGTGACGGTGACGGCGCAGCTGACCATGGCGGCGACCGACAGCACGATCAGCACCCAGCGCCGGTCCATCTTGTCGGCCAGCCAGCCGGTGGGCCATTGTCCCAGCGCCCCGCCCAGGACGAAGGCGGCGAGAAACCAAGCGATCTGGTCGGCGGCCAGCCCGACCTCGGCGCCGTAGAGCGGACCGACCATGCGGAAGGCGGCGCTGCTGAGCCCGGCCACCAAGACGCCCGCCACCGCCAGCGGCGACAACGTCCAGGCGATGCTGGGGCGCAGGCGCGGGGCCGCGGGGATCTCGGGCTGGTCGGCGGTGGTCAAGGTCAGCGGCAACAGCGAGGCGCAGCAGAAGATGGCGAGCAGGTTGTAGGAGACGTAGCTTGCCGGCTCGAGCACGCCGATCAGCAGTTGCGCCACCAGCGAGGCGCCCATGTCGACGCCGCGATAGGTGCCCATGGCGCGGCCCCGGGTCTCGTTGGTGACCTTCGATTGCAGCCAGCTTTCGATGACGGTGTAGCAACCCGCGACGCAGAGGCCGGAGGCGATGCGCATCAGGGCCCAGGCATAGGCGTCGACAAGCAGCATATGCGCCAGAAGGCCGATGACCCCAACAGCGGTGCAGGCGGCGAAGGCGCGGGCATGGCCGACCGAGCCCATCAGCCGCGGCGCCCACCAGCAGCCGACGAAGAAGCCGACGAAATGCGCCGAGCCCAAGAGGCCGATCTCGGCGCTGGAGAATCCCAGCGCCACGCCGGACAGCGCGTCCAGCGGTCCGACCCCGCCCGAGGAGAGCTGCAGCAGGATGACCGACAGGAACAGGGCGGCGAAGGAGATCAGCAGGCGCATGGACCGTTGCCTCGTGCGAACCCGCCCTGCCTCGCCTCTCGGCGGGTCGCCTGCAAGCCGGTTTGCGACATCGCAGCGAGTTTCCACCCGGTCCGGCTTCTTCTGGTCGGAAATACGCAATCCGGCGGATGACCCCGCGCCGCCCGCGATGCCTGACGCCCGCGCGCAGGGCGCGAACGATGTCTTGGCGCGTCAGCGCCGCGATTGGATCACGCCACCTCGGCCCGGGCGTCTGCCAGCCGGAAGCCGCGCCCGTCCGGCACCACCCGCCAGCTGTGCTGCGGCGCGGTGCGGGCGCGCAGGCGGTCAAGCCTCCAGCCGGGATCGCCGCCGGGGCGATGGTCTCCGGCGATGTGCCAGCGCGTCTCGATCCCCTGCGCGCCGCCCCGGCCGGGCGTCAGCAGCAGGCCCAGGGGGCGCAGTCCGGTTTCGGCCGCGCCGGTCTCTGCCGCCAGATGCAGCCGCCGCACCGGGGTCAGCCCGGGCGGCGCGGGCAGGTCGGCCACCACCAGCGGCACCGCGCCCGAGCGCAGGCATTCCTCCATGCACCACAGCACGTCCTCGGCGCGCACCGGGTCCAGAAAGGTGATGCGGCCCGGGTCCATCAGCCGCATCAGCCCCTCGGGGTTCGGCCGCTCGGCCTGCCAGGCCGGCGCGATCCAGTAGACCGGGCCCTTAAGCCGCGCCGCGATCAGCACGGCGAGGAAGCGCCGGGCATTGCCGCAGGCCTCGTGCACCCGCGCGAGCGGCAGGGCCAGGTCGCCCAGGAAGGCCAGGGCAGGGCGGCTGTCCGGGCGGCGGCCGGACCGGGTCAGAAGCGGGGCGGTCATGAGCCACAGTATAGATGTTCTATTTTTGTTCTCAAGCGCAGACTGTGCCGCGACGCCGATAGCCCTTGCCGCCGGACCCCCTGCGGCTACCCTTGACGCCGACCAGAATGGGGACAGGAAACCATGGAATACGTCACGCTCGGCCGCAGCGATCTGAAAGTGTCGCGGCTGTGCCTCGGCTCGATGACCTGGGGCAGCCGCAACTCGGAAAATGAGGGCCACGCCCAGATCGACCGGTCGCTGGAGGCCGGCATCAACTTCATCGACACCGCCGAGATGTACCCGACCTATCCGGTGAAGAAGGAGACGGTGGGCGATACCGAGCGGATCCTCGGCGCCTGGCTGGCGAAATCCGGGCGCCGCGGCGAGGTGATCCTCGCCACCAAGGTCGCGGGCAAGAACGGCGGGTTCCTGCGCGAGGGCCGCGGTTATGACGGCGCGGTGATCCCCGAGGCCGTCGACGGGTCGCTGCGGCGGCTGCAGACCGACGTGATCTACCTTTATCAGCTGCACTGGCCGAACCGCGGATCGTATCACATGCGGTCGAACTGGCGCTACAGCCCCAAGGCGCAGCGCGCCGCGACCGAGGCGCATATGCTCGACGTGCTGCGGGCGGTCGACAAGGTGATCGAGGCGGGCAAGGTGCGCTGGTTCGGGCTGTCGAACGAGACCACCTGGGGCGCGGCGATGTGGCTGCGGCTGGCCGAGGCGCATGGGCTGCCGCACCCGGTGACGATCCAGAATGAATATTCGCTGACCTGCCGGATGGCGGATACGGACATGGCGGAACTGTGCGTCAACGAGGGGCTCGACATGCTGCCGTTCTCGCCGCTGGCGATGGGGCTGCTCAGCGGCAAGTACGGCCCCGACACCACGCCGCCGAACACGCGCCGCGAGGCCGAGGCGACGCTAAACGGCCGCGTGACGCCGCGGGTCTGGGGCGTGGTTGAGGCCTACCGTGCCATCGCCGACGCGCACGGGATGGACGTCAACGCCATGGCGCTGGCCTGGACCCTGACACGTCCCTTCGTCGCCTCGTCGATTTTCGGCGCCTCGACGCCGGAACAGCTGCAGGTGGCGCTCAGCGCCGCCGATCTGTCGCTGAGCCAGGAGGTTCTGGACGCCATCGATGCGGCGCACAAGGCTCATCCGATGCCCTATTGAGCGGGGGGTGGGTTGAAACCCACCTCGCCCGTCCGCCCTTGCGCCGCGCCGGGGAATCGGTGTTGCTGCGGGGCAGGGGAGGGATGCCATGCCGTTGACCATGAACCGCGAGGTCTTCATCACCTGCGCCGTCACCGGCTCGGGCTC
>JAHELH010000267.1 GCA_024644285.1 Paracoccaceae bacterium
TCGTTCTGCCGGGCCACAAGCTGCCCTATACCGGCCTGCCCGCGCGGATGCGCCAGTTGATCGGCAACCATCACGGCGCGCTCGACCGGCTGCTCGACGCGCTGGCGCGGCCGATGGTCGCCGCCGACTGCTTCGACGCGCTGTTCAAGCGGCCGATCGGCGCGGGGGAATACGGACTGGCGCTGGTCGAGGCGATGGCGCATCTTAACCACCTCTACCAGGCCGGGCAGGTCACGCGCACGCGGCGGGCTGACGATGCCTGGTTGTGGCAGCGGAAGGGCGCGTGACGATGGCCGACGAGATCATGACCACCGCCGAGGCGCACGAGGCCGACGCGATCCCGCGGGCCCATGCGGTGCATACCGATCCGAAGGAACAGAAAGCCTGCGCGCAGGAACCTCTGCCCGACGCGGTGACCCGCAAGCCGGTCAAGCAGAAAAGCCCCGCCGAATGGGCCTATCAGCGCCTGATCCTCTACATCAAGAATTTCGAGGAACAGCTCGATGCCGAGCAGGAGGTGGCGATGGGCTTCACCGGGGCGCAGGCCGGGACGATCCGGATCGAGGGGATCGGCTATTTCGACCCCGACATCATCACCTTCTACGGCAGCGACGACGCCGGCACCCGGACCCAGCTGGTGCAGCATGTCAGCCAGTTGAACGTGCTGCTGCGGGCGATGCCGAAACGCGACGGCGAGGACGCGCCGAAGCGCATCGGTTTCCGGCTGGCGGCCGATCTGGAAGAGGCGGCCGAGGCCACGCCGGACAGCGCCTGAGCCGGCGATTCATTACGCCCGGTCCCCCCGTGACACCACCTGCGGAATCGTCTAAACCATCCCGCAACGCACGCACATTCTGGGAACCGGAACGATGGCTGAACACAAGCACGGCTCGATGGACATCACGACGCAAGAGAAGACCTTTCACAGCTTCGTCACCTTCGTGATCCGCACGGTCGTGGTGATCATCGTGGCGCTGGTTCTGCTGGCGATGATCAACGCCTGAAGCCAGTTCCGGATCAAGACGATATCATGAGACGGCTTCTGCTTTCCCTGATCCTGCCGCTTTCCCTGCTGCTTTCGGCCTGCGCCGAAGAGGTATGGGCGCCGGAGGAAGAGGTGCAGCGCGCCAAGTACCGGCATGATGCGCCGCCCTCGCTGACATTGATCACGGTGGTGTCGAACCGTACCGGCAGCGGCGGGCACTCTGCGCTGCTGGTCAACGGCTCGCATCGGGTGATCTTCGACCCCGCGGGCACCTGGCACCACCCCAAGCTGCCCGAGCGCAACGACGTGCATTTCGGCATGACGCCGTCTGCGGTGGGTTACTACATCGACTACCACGCGCGCGAAACCTTCCACGTGGTCAGCCAGGAGGTGCCGGTCTCGCCGCAGGTGGCCGAGGTCGCGCTGGCGCGGGTGCAGTCGAACGGCGCGGTGGCCAAGGCGTTCTGCTCGAACGCGACGGCGGATGTGCTGCGCGGCATCCCCGGCTTCGAGGACACGCCGCGATCCTTCAGCCCCAAGCGGATCATGGCGTATTTCGACGGCAAGCCGGGCGTGCGTCGTTCGGTGGTCTATGACGATTCGCCGGCCAACAACGGCACCATCGTGGTTCCGCCGCTCTAAAAAGCGCTATCCCAGAAGGTATTGCGCGGCGTAGAGCGTCGCGATGCCGCCCGCGACGGCGGCGATCACGTTCTTCGTCCACAGGCCCACGGCAAAGGTCGCCAGCGCGGCCAGCAGCCGCGCGGGATCGGTCTCGCCGCCGGTGGCCTGCGGCCACAGCGCCAGCGGCGCGACCATTCCGGGCAGCACCGCCACCGGCGTGTAGCGCAGGTGCCGCAGCACCCAGGGCGGCAATTCCCGGTTGCCGATCAGCCCCAGGAACGAAAACCGGATCAGGTAGGTGCCGATCCCCAGCGCGGCAATGATCAGCCAGATCTCGGCGTCCGAATAGCTCATGCCGCCCGCCGCTCCTGCCACAACTCCACCCGCGCGCCCACCGCCATCGCCGCCAGCGCCGCCAGGATCAGCCCCAGCCCCGAGGGCAGCCCGGCGAAGACCAGCGCCAGCGCCACCGAAGTCAGCGCCGCCAGCACATGCGCCAGCGTCTTCAGCGCCGGCGCGATCAGCGCGAGAAAGGTGATCGGCACCGCGAAATCCAGCCCGTATTCCGGGGGGATCGCCCCGCCCAGGATCGCGCCGACATAGGTAATGGCGTACCAGGCCGGGCAGACCGGCGCGGCGGTGCCGAAGAAATACGCCACCTTGCGCGGCAGGGCCAGGCCGGGATCGTCCTCGAACCGGGCCTGGCTCAGCGCATAGGTCTGGTCGACGTTGAAATAGGCGATGCAGGCGCGCTGCCAGAGCGGCGCGTCGCCCAGATGCGGCACCAGCGCTGCGGAATACATCGCCATGCGCAGATTGACCACCAGCGCGGTGACCAGCACCATCACGGTCGAGGCGTTCTCGATCATCAATTGCAGCGCCGCGAATTGCGACGCCCCGGCCACGACAAGGATGCTGAATCCCATGACCTGCGCGATGTTCAGCCCGGCCTCGGTGCCGACCACGCCGAACAGCAGCGCGAAGGGCACGATCACCAGCAGGAATGGCAGCCCGTCGCGCAGGCCGCGCAGGAAACTAGCCGACATCGGGGTGAAACCTGGGTTGCGCCATCGGACTTGCCCTAACCAAGCGCAACGGCAGGTGCAAATGCCAATTCGGGCCGCGCGGTGACGGGGTTCGACCGCATCCTCGTCGTCGACTGGTCCGCCAGATCAACGCCCTCGCCGCGCAGGAAATCGGCCGACGCGATCTGGGTCGCCGAGGCGGGCGCGAACCGGGTCTCCAGCGAATACATCCGCACCCGGGCGCAGGCGATGGCCAGGCTCGATGCGCGCATTGCAACGGCGCTTCGGATGGGCGAGCGCCTGCTGGTCGGTTTCGACTTTCCCTTCGGCTACCCGGCGGGCTTCGCCGCCCGGGTGGCGGGTGCGGCCTCGGCCCTTGCGGTCTGGCGGATGCTGGCCGCGCGGGTCGATGATGACGAACGCAACCGCAACAACCGCTTCGCGGTCGCCGCCGGGCTGAACGCGGTCTTCCCCGGCACCGGCCCGTTCTGGGGCTGTCCGCCGGGGCAGAGCTATCCCGGCCTGCCGCATCGCGGCACGATGCGCGCGCATCACGGCCTGCCCGAACGCCGCCTGGTCGAGGCCCGCATCCGCAGCGCGCATCCCTGCTGGAAGCTGTTCACCACCGGGTCTGTCGGCAGCCAGGCGCTGCTGGGATTGGCGCGGCTGCAGGGTCTGCGCGTGCGCTGTGGCGGCGCGGTGTCGGTCTGGCCGTTCGAGCCATTGGACACGCCCGTCGTTCTGGCCGAAATCTACCCGTCGCTGCTGGCCGCAGAGGTGAGCCGGGCCCAGGCGCGCTGGCCGCAGGCGATCAAGGACGACATCCAGGTGCGCCTGTCGGCGCTGGCATTCTCCGAATTGCAGGCCCGGGGGCAAATGCAGGCCGCGCTCGACGCCGCCGAGGGGCCGGATCTGGCCGAAGAGGCCTGGATCCTCGGAATCGGCGCCGAAGCGGCGCTGCGCGACGCGGC
>JAHELH010000268.1 GCA_024644285.1 Paracoccaceae bacterium
TCATGAAATAGGTCGACCACAGCGCCAGAACGGCAAGCGCGAGCAGCATCAGAAGCGTCAGGAACAGCCCCAGGTATTTCGGCCGTTCGCGAAACTCGACGCGCCCGCGGGCGCCGAACACGGTCAGCGCCTCGGCTTCGGACGCGGCGGCGGCGATGCCCGGCTTTGAGGGGTGGTTCGCGGCCTCGGACGTGGAGCGTGCCAGCTTGCCGATCGTACCGATCATCGCAGCGCCCGCGTCCTTGGCTTTCTGCCTGGCCTGCCTGCGCCTTTCGGCGGCCATTTCCTTTGGATCCGCCACGTCCGCCGTATGCGGCGCGGTCATCGGCATCGGCGTCTTGAGCACGATCGCGCCGCTGGCAGGGCCGGACTGGCCAGGCGCGGTCACCGCCTTCGCCGTGGGGCCGTCTGCCGGCGTCTCCTCGCCCTTGGGAATGGCGTAGAGCGCGGTGCCGGCGTTGGGTGGCGCGTCGTCGCGTATATCGAAAGTGAAACGGGCGCGCTCGGCGACGTTCGGGCGTTCGGGCGGGTCCAGGTCGAGCGAGGTGGCTGTCACCGCCGCCGATGCTGCTCCTCCGCCGCGCCCGCCTTCGAAACTGATGCGGGGCTCGGCGCGGACCGCACCGGCACGCGGTGCCGGGGCGGCGCCCTGCTTGCGTCGCGAGGCGAAGGTGACGGCAGGCACGGCAAGATCCGGATCGGTCACGTGAGCCGGATCGGGCCGGATGTCTGGGTCAAAGCGCGCAGCCGGCGGTTCCGCCGCTGGCGGCTCGTCGGGCGGATGGCTGGTTGGTCCGGCCGTCTTGCCTGAATTCTCCGACCGACGCTTTCTGGACTTGCCCGCGGCGCCGGTCGATCCGAGGACGGCAATCTGCTCGGGGTCGGGCTCGACCACCTCGCCGTCGACCAGCAGGGTGGAGGCATGCCTGGTCGGGCCGAAGAACGGCTCTCCGGCGAAGGCGCCGTTGTCCGGGACCGCCACGAAGGAAACCGGGTTGAACCTGTATTTGGTGGCGAACGTCTCTGCCTCGCTCAGGGTGTCACGGGCCACCACCGCAACCTTGGCGCGCTTGCCGGCCATGCGCCAGTCAAAGACCAGTTCGGCGACATCGTAGGGCGTCAGCCCCACCAGGCCGTCACGAATCTGCGAGATGCGTGCGGCGGTGTCGGGGCCAGGCGCGTCGATCTCGGTATAGAGGATCTGCGAGTTCGGAATCACCAGCTTGGTGGTCAGCCCGCCGGTCTCGAGATCCGCCGCGGTCTTGCGCAGCAGGTTCAACTGCGCGTCGAGATCCGGTGCGTCCAGCCCGACGTCTCCGACACGCAGCCAACCGGTTTTCGCCCTGTGCAGGAGGCTGATCCCCTCATGACTGAGATTAAGGGCGAAATTCGGCTTCATCCGGTCGATCTATCACAGGCTTTGGGGGCGTATGGAGTCAGGACTCCAGCCTGTCGAGACTATAGCAGGAAATTGCCGAGGGAAAGAACAGCGCTTTGGATTTCGCTTGCCGGCGATTGGGGCGCGGGCAATGCTTTGCACAATCGAGGGGAGAGGACGACATGCGATTGATGATTGCCGTGATCGCGGCGTTTTGGGCGGGTGCGGCGCTGGCGGCAGAGACCGCGAGCGCGCGTTTGACCGTGACGGGCGAGGGGCTTGTCGACAGCGTTCCGGACATGGCGACGATCACGCTGGGTGTCACCAACGAGGCGCGCACGGCGGCCGAAGCGATGTCCGCGACCTCGGCTGCCGTCACGGCGATTCTCGAGCAACTGGCGGAGGACGGGCTGGAGGGGCGCGACATGCAGACCCGCGATTTGTCGCTTTCGCCGATCTGGTCGAATCGCGCGTCCTCGACGCCCAACCCGCCGGAGATGGTCGGCTTTCGCGCCAGCAACACGGTCAGCATCCGGGTGCGCGAGCTGGACGCGCTTGGCGGGATCCTCGACCGGACGATCCGCAGCGGGGCGAACACGTTCCAGGGCCTGAGCTTCGGGCTGCAGGACCCGGTGCCCGCCATGGACGAGGCCCGCAAGGCGGCGGTCGCCGACGCGCTGCGCAAGGCGGAGCTCTTTGCCGAGGCCGCGGGCGTGACGCTCGGCGAGATCGTCGAGCTGACCGAGACCGGCATCGCCTCGGGCCCGATCCCCATGGCGCGGATGTCGATCGAGGCCGAGGCGATGCCGATTGCCGAGGGCGAGGTCACCACCGCTGCGTCGGTCAGCATCGTCTTCGAGATCGGCGCGGCCGCCGAATAGCCACGGGCGGCCGGAACGGATTCAAGAGCGCCGGCGACGGGGTTTGGGTCAGCTGGCCGAGCCGCAACGGCAGTCCGCGATGCCGGACATGCCTTGCGGCGTCGACCAGAACCTCTAGCTGGACGCCTTGGTCAGCGCCTGGTCGAGATCGGCGATCAGGTCGTCGGCATCCTCGATGCCGATCGACAGGCGCACCACGTTGGGCGCGGCGCCCGCCGCTTCCTGCTGTTCGGCGGTAAGCTGGCGATGGGTGGTGGAGGCGGAGTGGATCACCAGGCTGCGCGCGTCGCCGAGATTGGCGACGTGGCTGAAGAGCTCCAGCGCATCGACGAACTTGACGCAGGCGTCGTAGCCGCCCTTCAGTGCCACCGTGAACAGCGCGCCTGCCCCGCGCGGGCAGATCTTGGCCACCCGGTCGAAATAGGGCGAGGATTTCAGCCCGGCATAGGTGACCTTTTCGACCGCCTTGTGGCCTTCCAGCCAGGTCGCGATCTTCTCGGCGTTCTCGACATGGCGGTCCATGCGCAGGCTCAGCGTTTCGATTCCCATCAGCGTGTAATGCGCGCCCTGCGGATTCATCGTCATGCCGAGGTCGCGCAGGCCGACGGCGATGGAGTGGAAGGTGAAGGCAAGCGGTCCGAAGGTCTCGGCGAATTTCAGGCCGTGATAGGCCGGTTCCGGTTCCGACATCGAGGGGAACTTGCCCGACGCGACCCAGTCGAACTCGCCGGAATCGACGACCGCGCCGCCTGTCACGGTGCCGTTGCCGGTCAGGTACTTGGTGGTGGAATGCACCACCAGGGTGGCGCCGTGCTCGATCGGGCGGCAGAGATAGGGCGTGGCCGATGTGTTGTCGACAATCAGCGGAATGCCCGCGCCGCCGGCGATCTCTGCCATGGCGTCGAGGTCGGTGATGTAGCCGCCCGGGTTGGCGATGCTCTCGCAGAACAGCGCGCGGGTGTCGTCGTCGATGGCCGCCTTGACGGCGTCGAGATCGTCGGTGTCGACGAACTTGGCCGACCAGCCGAAGCGCTTGATGGTCTGGGTCATCTGGGTGACCGTGCCGCCGTAAAGCCGGGTGGAGACGACGACGTTGCGGCCCGGCGCCATCAGCGGGAACAGCGCCATGATCTGCGCCGCGTGGCCGGAGGAGCAGCAGACCGCGCCGACCCCGCCCTCGAGCGTGGCGATGCGTTCCTGCAGCACGGCAACGGTCGGGTTGGTCAGGCGGGAATAGATGTAGCCGACTTCCTGCAGGTTGAAGAGCGCGGCGGCGTGATCGGAATCGCGGAACACATAGGCCGTCGTCTGGTAGATCGGCGTCTGCCG
>JAHELH010000269.1 GCA_024644285.1 Paracoccaceae bacterium
GAATTGCGGCACATGGTGGCGACCGCGGTGGCGCATGACGGGGGTCCCATCGCCTTTCGCTTTCCGCGCGGCGAGGGGGTGGGCGTCGAGCTGCCGGAGCGCGGCGAGGTCCTCGAGATCGGCAAGGGGCGCATCGTGCGCGAGGGCGGGCGCGTGGCGATCGTGTCATTCGGGGCGCGGCTGAAAGAGGCGCTGGACGCGGCCGAGGCGCTGGCGGCGCGGGGCATTTCCCCCACCGTGGCCGACGCGCGGTTCGCCAAGCCGCTGGACCGCGACCTGATCCTGGAACTCGCCGCCCGACACGAGGCGCTGATCACAATCGAGGAAGGCGCGGTGGGCGGCTTTGGCAGCCATGTCGCTCAATTGCTGGCCGAGGAGGGCGTGTTCGACAGCGGGTTGAAGTACCGTTCGATGGTGCTGCCGGATAACTTCATCGACCAGGCCAGCCCGAGCGACATGTACGCCGTCGCAAAGCTGAATGCCGGCGATATCGAGGCGAAGGTGCTGCGGACCCTGGGCGTCGCCGACATGGCCTCGCGCCGGGCCTGAGGGACGGCGGGTCTTTGGCATGGACCAGCGCGCCCGCAGCGTCCTGATTTATCGCTGGATCGTCTTTGCGCTGGTCCTGGGATACTGGATCTACCAGTTCCACCAGATGCTGGACCCCACCAAAGGCTTCGGCTGGCAATTCCGCTACCTGACGATCTGGGCGCTGACGGCGAGCCTGCTATCGGCCGGCGCGGTGTTGCGCCTGTCGATGGGCTGGTCGGACCGGCGGCCGGAGACTCTGGCGGGCGTCGCAGCGGTGATGAACGCGATGGTCGTGTACCTTTACTGGCGGCTCTACCTCGCCGACCCGGCCAACGTGAACGACGGCGCGCCGATCCTGTGGTGGCAGGAATACTACCTGCACGGATTGGGGCCGCTGTTGCAATGGATCGACGCGTTTCTGATCCTCGGCGTCTTTCGCCGGCCGGGGCCGGTGGTCAGGGGGCTGTTCCTGGTCGTGCTGGCCTATGTCGGCTGGGCCGAACTGGTGGTTCAGCCCACCAATGCGCGGCCCCTGGGCGAGGTGACCAGCGGGCTGCCCTATCCGTTTCTGAACAACATGGGATTCGCCGGGCGAGTGGAGTTCTATGCGACGTCCTTCGTCATGGCGCTGGGGCTGGTGGCCGTGGGGTGGGGCATCACGCGGATCGGGCGGCGGTAGCGACTGGTCCGCGCGCTGTATCGGTGACACCCCAAGGTCTTTCCGCGAGGTCAGGATTCGTGGAAACCCGGCCGGCCTTCAGCCCCCCTTTTCCGCGCGCAGCAGTGCCGCAAGCCCCGTGCGGTAGTCGGGGTTGAGCAGCCGCACACCGAGGTCTTCCTTGATCCTGTCGTTCCGCACCCGCTTTGATTCAGCGTAGAAGCTGCGCGCCATCGGCGACAGGTCGGCCTCGTCGAAGGCGATTTCGGGCGGCAGCGGCAGGTTCAGCAATTCGGCCGCGTACGCGATGACGTCCTGCGGCGGCGCGGGGTCGTCGTCGCAGACATTGTAGATCGCGCCCGGATCGGGCCGGGCAATGGAGGCGGCGAGGACTTGGGCGATGTCGTCGACATGGATGCGGCTGAACACCTGGCCGGGCTTGATGATCCGCCGCGCGGTACCGTCACGCACCTTGGCGAAGGGGCCACGGCCCGGACCATAGATGCCGGCGAGGCGGAAGATGTGCAGCGGCAGGCCGGCACGATCCGCGAGCTGGCGCCACGCGGTCTCTGCCGCGACGCGAAGCCGGCCGCGACGGGTCGAGGGCGTCAGCGGCGTCGTCTCGTCGACCCAGCCGCCCCGGTGATCGCCATAGACGCCGGTCGTGGAAAGGTATCCGACCCATGTCAGGTTCGGCGCCCGTGCGGCAATCCGGTCGCCGAGCGCCTCCAGGACCGGATCGCCGGTCTCCGTGGGCGCCGCGGAAACCAGGATGTGCGTGGCGGCATCGAGTGCGCCGGACAGGTCGCTCCCGGGCCAGACGACCGGCTCCACACCCTGCGCCTTGAGGCGGCTTGCCTTGTCCGCCGTCCGGGTGGTGCCGATGATCCGCCATCTGTCCGGAGTCAGCAGTTGACCAAGCGCTTGCGCGGAATATCCGTGGCCGAAGGACAAAAGGGTTTGCGTCATGGCCGGTAATTCGGATCTAATCCCCGGGAGTGCAAGCGCCTTGACACCATACTAATTGCTATTATAGTTAATTAACAAATATCGGAAGTAATTCGGCCATGTCGGACGATCTCGTGACAACATTCGCGGCGCTTGGCGATCCGACCCGTTTCGCCATCGTCGAACGCCTGCTGCGCGAAGGGGCGCTTTCGGCGGGAGAGCTTGGCAGCGTGGCGGACATTTCCGCGCCGGCGATTTCGCGGCACCTCAAGGTGCTGCGCAAGGCCGGCATCGTCACCCAGACCGTCGACAAGCAGCGCCGCATTTACGCGGTGGCTCCGGACGCGGTGCAGGCGATCAGCCGCTGGACCGAGGGGCACGAGGCATTCTGGGCCGGCAGCCTCGACCGGCTGGACGCGGCGCTCGGAAGAGAGGATTGATCATGGCGACCCTGACCCTGGAACGCGATTTCGCCGCCGATCCCGAGACGGTGTTCGCCTATGTCTCGAAGACCGAGCACCTGCTGAAATGGTGGGGTCCCGAGGGCATGACCCTGCCAGAGCATCAGCTGGATTTCACCAGCAAGGGGCAGTGGGTGTCGGTCATGCAGAACGCGGATGGCCAGCGCTACAAGGTGTCGGGCCAGGTGACGCATGTCGATCCGCCGCGTTCGGTGGGCTTCACCTGGGCCTGGCATGACGAATCCGACACGCGCGGTGTCGAAAGCCATGTTACGATCAAGCTGGTGCCGGCGGCCAATGGCGGCACCAGGTTTCAACTGAGCCATGTCGACCTGCCGAGCGACGAGGTGGCGGCCAACCACGAACAGGGCTGGACCTCGAGCTTGCGCAAGCTGGAACGGCTGGCGAACGGATAACGCAACCAAGGGAGGCAATTCATGCCCAAGTTCATTTTTGCATATCACGGGGGCGGCATGCCCGAGACGCCGGAAGAGGGCGAAAAGGAAATGGCCAAGTGGCAGGCCTGGTACGGCCAGTTGGGCAACAAGGTCGTCGACGGCGGCGCGCCCGTGGGCATGTCCAAGACCGTCAGCAAGGACGGCGTGGCCGGCAATGGCGGAGCCAATCCGCTGTCGGGCTACACGGTCGTCGAGGCGGCGGACGAGAACGCGGCCTGCGAAATGGCCAAGGGTTGCCCGCTGGTCCAAAACGGCAGCGGCTCGGTCGAGGTGGCGCCGATCGTCGAGATGTAGGCGCACGGATCGCCAACATGCTAGGCTTCGGTGTGGAGGGACGAGCCATGCCGAAGCCTGATCTCGACAATGCCTATGCGCTGAACACGGTCGACGACGCCAAGCGTCTTTATGACGACTGGGCCGAGACCTACGACAGCGGATTTGTCCGCGACATGGACTTCATCGCGCCACGCCATGTGGCCGAGGCCTTTGTCGCGGCCGGTGGCGTCGGCCCGGTACTGGATTTCGGGGC
>JAHELH010000270.1 GCA_024644285.1 Paracoccaceae bacterium
CCGAGGTTCGAGGTCAGCACGATCATCGTCTGCTTGAAGCTGACGTGATGGCCCTGCCCGTCGGTCAGCACCCCGTCGTCCAGCACCTGCAGCAGCACGTTGAACACGTCCGGATGCGCCTTTTCGACCTCGTCGAACAGGATCACCTGGTAGGGCCTGCGCCGCACCGCCTCGGTCAGCACGCCGCCCTCGTCATAGCCGACATAGCCCGGCGGCGCGCCGATCAGGCGGGCCACCGAATGCTTCTCCATGAACTCCGACATGTCGATCCGCACCATCGCGTTCTCGTCGTCGAACAGGTACTCGGCCACGGCCTTGGTCAACTCGGTCTTGCCGACGCCGGTGGGGCCAAGGAACAGGAAGCTGCCAAGCGGCCGGCTTTCCTCGTTCAGCCCGGCGCGCGCCCGGCGCACGGCGTTGGCCACGGCAGTCACGGCCGCCTTCTGGCCGATCACCCGCTTGCCAAGCTCTTCTTCCATGCGCAAGAGCTTCTCGCGCTCGCCTTCCAGCATCTTCGAGGTCGGAATGCCGGTCCAGCGCTCGACCACCTGGGCGATCTGCTCCGGCCGCACGGCTTCCTCGACCATCATCTCGTCGTCCTGGTCTTCGGCCTCGGCCAGCTGCTTCTCCAGTTGCGGAATAACGCCGTAGGACAGCTCACCCGCTTTCGCCAGGTCACCCTCGCGCTTGGCGTGATCGAGCTCGGCCCGGGCGCGGTCCAGCTGCTCCTTCAGCCCGCGGGCCGATTCCAGCTTGTCACGCTCGGCCTGCCACTGCGCCGTCATCTCGGCGGAGCGCTGCTGCAGGTCGCTGAGCTCTTTTTCCAGCTTCTCAAGCTGGTCCTTGGACGCCTTGTCGTCCTCTTTCTTCAGCGCCTCGGCCTCGATCTGCTTTTGCAGGATCTCGCGGTCGAGCGCATCCAAAGCTTCCGGCTTGGAATCCACCTCCATCCGCAACCGGCTCGCGGCTTCGTCCATAAGGTCGATCGCCTTGTCGGGAAGGAACCGGTCGGTGATGTAGCGGTGGCTCAGCGTCGCGGCGGCGACCAGCGCACTGTCAGAAATCCGCACGCCGTGGTGCAGTTCGTACTTTTCCTTGATGCCGCGCAGGATGCTGATGGTGTCCTCCACGGTCGGCTCGTCCACCACAAGCGGCTGGAACCGCCGCGCCAGCGCCGCGTCCTTCTCGACATACTTGCGGTACTCGTCGAGCGTCGTCGCGCCGATGCAGTGCAGTTCGCCCCGCGCCAGGGCCGGCTTGATAAGGTTGGCGGCATCCATCGCGCCATCGGTCTTGCCAGCGCCCACAAGCGTGTGCATCTCGTCGATGAACAGGATGATCTCGCCCGCGGCGGCTTCGATCTCTTTCAGCACCGCCTTCAGCCGCTCCTCGAACTCACCACGGTATTTCGCCCCGGCGATCAGCGCGCCCATGTCCAGCGCCATCAGCTTCTTGTTGCGTAGGCTCTCTGGCACGTCGCCGTTGACGATGCGGATCGCCAAGCCTTCGGCGATGGCGGTCTTACCGACACCCGGATCGCCGATCAGCACCGGGTTGTTCTTGGTCCGGCGCGACAGCACCTGCATCGCACGGCGGATTTCCTCGTCACGGCCGATGATCGGGTCGATCTTGCCCTGCTCGGCGGCCTCGGTCAGGTCGCGGGCGTATTTCTTCAGCGCGTCGTAGCCTTCCTCGGCGCTCGCCGTATCGGCGGTGCGGCCCTTGCGGATGTCGTTGATGGCGGAATTCAGCGCCTGGGCCGTGACCGCACCGGCGTCAAGCGCGTCCTTTGCCTTGGATTTCACCATGGCCAGCGCCATCAGGATCCGCTCCACAGGCACAAAGCTGTCGCCCGCCTTGGTGGCGATCTTCTCGGCCTCTTCCAGCACCCGCGAGGTCTCGCGCGCCATGTAGACCTGGCCCGCATCGCCGGACACCTGCGGCAATTTCGACATCTCTATATCGACCGCCTCGACCACGCGCTGCGGCGCGCCGCCGGCGCGGGTGATCAGGTTCGCGGCCAGTCCCTGCTCGTCGTCGAGCAACGCCTTTAACAGATGGATCGGGGACAATTGCTGATGGTTCTCGCGCATCGCAATCGTCTGGGCCGCCTGCAGAAATCCGCGCGACCGCTCCGTGAACTTTTCCAGGTTCATCCGTCTCTCCTTCTCATAAGCGCCCTTGGCCGGCCCGCAACGCAGCACCTGGCCATCGGCCTTCACATGCAGAAATGGGAATGCGACCTGCCAGGATCAAGCCAATGTGATCGAGGGTCCTGAAATTAATTTTGAATTTCCCAGGAACTTATCCACAGAGTGTTGTGTTGGTGTCTCGATACCGCTGCAAAAGCGGTGCAGTGAGGAGCAGTCCGATGCCGAATACAGGTACCTCCGTTCATCACGTGATTTTCGACGCACGCCGCCAGCGTTACGAGGGCGCCGTGACCATCGCCAACGCGGCCGAACGCCGCGTTTCCGTCCCCGGCCACCCAAGCTGGGGCTATCGCAGGATTGCAAGGGCGATGGTGGCGGCAAGCCAGTTGCGCACGACCGCGCGCAATGGAGGGAGCCATGATCATTCTTGAAGCCACGGTCAGGCGTGCCCGCCGCAATCGCGAATTCGGCCGCGTCGAGGCGCTTATCGATCTGATCGTCAAGCAGCCCGGCCACCCCGCCCGCCGGGTGACAATTCGCACCAGCCAACCGGCGAAAGGCACGCCGCCGCTGCGTCAGCGCCTGTGTCACGATGCCGCCCTGCTTGCCCGGCATATCGAAACCTCACCCCCGGTTTCTGCCTGCGCGGCCTGACGCGCACCTCGCCGGCCGCGCATCGCCGCGGCCGGCGCTTTTCCTCGGAAACGCAATTTGACCGGCAGATGCTCGGGGTTTAAGGCAGGTCCAAACCAGCCTGAACGGAGTTGCCCATGTCCGACGACCGCCTGATCGTGGCCCTCGACGTGCCTGACGCCCTGAGCGGGCTCGAACTGGTCTCGCAGCTTGGCGATACGGTGTCGTTCTACAAGATCGGGCTGGGCATGCTGACCACGGGCGGGCTGGCCCTGGCCAACGAGTTGAAGACCGAGCACGGCAAGCGCGTCTTTCTGGACCTCAAGCTTTTCGACATCGGCGCGACCGTCGAGGCCGCGGTGCGCGGCCTCGCGCAATTCGACCTGGACTTCCTGACCGTCCATGGCGACCCGCATGTGGTGCAGGCGGCCAAGGCCGGGGCAGGAGGATCCTCGCTGAGGATCCTCGGCGTCACGGTGCTGACATCGCTGGACCGCGCCGACCTCGACGCCGCGATGATCCAGCCGGGCGACGTGGCCGATATCGCCCTCGAACGCGCCGCCCGCGCGCTGCAGGCCGGGGCCGACGGCGTCATCGCCTCGCCGAACGAGGCCGCCGCGATCCGCGCCCTGCCCGAGGCCGGCGGCAAGCTGATCGTGACACCCGGCGTGCGGCCCGCCGGCGCCGATGCGGGCGATCAGAAACGCATTGCGACGCCCGCGAACGCCATCGCAGCCGGCGCCGATCACATCGTCGTCGGACGCCCCATCTGGCAGGCCAGCGATCCCAAGGCGGC
>JAHELH010000271.1 GCA_024644285.1 Paracoccaceae bacterium
ATCCAGAGCGGCCGCGACGGCACCGCCAGCGGCTCGATCAGCCAGCCGTCGCAATACCGCGTCTCGACGGTGATGCCGGAACTGCGCGCTTCGGCCTCCGCCCGGCTCAGCGCCAGCGGCTGTTCCGCCGCGCCCTCGACACGCCGCAGCACCACCGGCCCGGCAAGGCCCTTCAGCCGCGCCGCGTCGTAAATCTCGGTCACCAGCACCACCGCGCCGCCGCAGCACTGACCCAGCGCCGGGCCCAGGGGTTTGCGCGCCACCGCGTCGCTGCCCGCGTCCAGCGCCTGCCGCGCCGCCGCCGCGGCTTCCCATTCCAGCGCGCCGCCGCCGATGGTGCCGGACTGGCCTGCCTCCCAGACCAGCATCGCCGCGCCGGGCTCGCGCGGCACCGAGCCTCGCGCCTCGGCGATCACCACGCGGGCGACCCGGCCATGCGCTTCGACGGCGCGGCGCAGCAATTGCAGATCGAAGCTCATGTCCCGCGTACCCGGTTGACCGCGGCCAGCAGGCGTTCGGGGGTCGCCGGCGCGTTGAGCGCGGGATAGACCGTGCCGCAGGCCGCCACCGCGTCCGACAGCGCCAGGAAAGCCGAGATGCCCAGCATGAAGGGCGGCTCGCCCACCGCCTTGGAACGGTAGATCGTGTCCTCGCGGTTGCGCCCGCCTTCCCAGAGCCGGACGTTGAAGATCACCGGGCGATCAGAGCAGGCGGGGATCTTGTAGGTCGACGGCGCGTGGGTGCGCAGCCGCCCCTTGTCGTCCCAGACCAGCTCTTCCATCGTCAGCCAGCCCGCGCCCTGCACATAGCCGCCCTCGACCTGGCCCAGATCGATCCCCGGGTTCAGCGAGGCACCGGCATCGTGCAGGATGTCGCAGCGCAGGATGCGGTTCTCGCCGGTCAGGGTATCCAAAACGCATTCGGTCACCGCCGCGCCGTAAGCGAAGTAAAAGAACGGCCGCCCCTCGCCCTTGATCCGGTCCCAGGTGATCTTGGGCGTGGCGTAGAAGCCGGTGGCCGACAGGCTGACCCGGCCCGCATAGGCCCGCGCCGCGGCGTCGGCGAAGCTCATGGTCTCGCCGCCGACATGCACCTTGCCGTCCTCGAACCGCACCTGCGCCGCGTCGGTCTGGTGCTCGGCGGCCAGAAACTCGGCCATCCGGTCGCGGATCGTGTCGCAGGCGGCCTTGACCGCCATGCCGTTCAGGTCAGACCCGCTTGAGGCCGCCGTGGCCGAGGTGTTCGGCACCTTGGCGGTGTCCGTCGCGGTGATCTTGACGTGGGCGACGTCCACGCCGAACCGCGCCGCCGCCACTTGCGCCACCTTTTGGAACAGGCCCTGGCCCATCTCGGTGCCGCCGTGGTTCATGTGGATCGAGCCGTCCTGGTAGACATGCACCAGCGCGCCGGCCTGGTTCAGATGGGTCAGGGTGAACGAGATGCCGAACTTCACCGGCGTCAAGGCGATGCCCTTCTTCAGCACCGGGTTCTCGGCGTTCCACTGCGCCACGGCGGCGCGGCGGGCGTCGTAATCCGACGACTGCTTCAGCTCGGCCAGGATATCGTGGAGCACGAAATCCTCGACCGCCATGTGATAGGGCGTGGTCTGCGCCCCGCTCGCCTCGGCCGTCTCGGCCAATTCGTGCGCGCCCCTGCCATCGTCGACGTCGTTCACCGAGCCGCGCGAGGCTAGGTCCTCGTGACTCCCCTGCACCTTCCCGGTCTTCGAAATATCCCCGCCCGAGGCATCCACGCCCGCCTCCATCGCGCGGTAGAAATTGAGACGCCGCACCTCCAGCGGGTCCTTGCCCAGGGCATGCGCGATGTGGTCCACCACCCGCTCGATCCCCAGCATCCCCTGCGGGCCGCCAAAGCCGCGATAGGCAGTAGCGGACTGGGTATGGGTCTTCAGCCGGTGCGAGGTGATGCGGCATGTCGGCAAAAGATAGGCGTTGTCGGCATGCAGCATCGCCCGGTCGGCCACCGGCAGCGACAGATCCTGAGCCCAGCCGCAGCGGCAATATTGCCAGAATTCCACACCCGCGATGCGGCCCTCGTCGTCGAAGCCCGCCTTGTAGTCGATGCGGAAATCGTGGCGCTTGCCGGTGATGACCATGTCGTCGTCGCGGTCGTAGCGCATCTTGCAGGGCTTGCCGGTCAGCCGCGCCGCCACGGCGCAGGCCACAGCCAGCGCGTTGCCCTGGCTTTCCTTGCCGCCGAACCCGCCACCCATGCGCCGGATCTCGACCCGTACCGCGTTCATCGGCAGGCCCAGCGCCTCGGCCACCTTGTGCTGGATTTCCGTGGGATGCTGCGTCGAGGACTGCACGATCATGTCGCCGCCTTCCTGCGGCAGTGCCAGGGCGGCCTGACCCTCCAGGTAGAAATGTTCCTGCCCGCCCATCTCGAGACTGCCTTCGACGACATGCGCCGCGCCGGCCAGTGCCATCTCGACGTCGCCCTTGACGTAGATGCGCGGACCGTCCTCGAAACGGCTGTCGGCGGCCAGCGCATCATCGATACCAAAAAGCGCCGGCAATTCCTCGTAGTCGATTTTTCCCAGCTTCGCCGCCTTGCGCGCCGCAAGATGACTTTCGGCGACCACGCAAAAGACCGGCTGACCGACATAGAAGACCTCGTCTTCCGCCAGCAGCGGCTCGTCGTGGATCGAGGGCGAGACGTCGTTGGCGAAGGGAAGGTCTTCGGCGGTCAGCACCGCGACAACTCCGGGGGCATCCCGCACCGCGCTCAAATCCATGCCGGTGATCCGGCCGCGCGCCACCGTGCTTAGCCCGAACGCCAGCGACAGCGTGCCGGCCGGCATCGGGACGTCGTCGACATAGCGCGCCGTGCCGGTGACATGCATCCGCGCGGCGTCGTGCGGCAAAGGTTTCGTCACGCTCATGGCTGCACCTCCAGCACCCGGGCCGGCGTGCCGGTATCTTCCAACAGATAACGCAACAGCATGTTGCGCGCCGTCTCCAACCGGTATGCGGCCGAGGCGCGCATGTCGGTCATCGGCGTGAAGTCCCGGGCCCAGGCGTCGTGCGCCGTTTCGACCGTCTCGCGCGTCCAGGGCTTACCGGTGATCGCCGCCTCGACATGGACGGCGCGTTTCGGGATCCCGGCCATGCCACCGAAAGCCAGCCGCGCCTCGGCCACCGTGCCGTTCTCGACCGTCACGTAGAAGCAACCGCAGACCGCCGAGATGTCCTGGTCGAAGCGTTTCGACAACTTGTAGCATCTCAGCCGGTCCGGCTGCCGCGCGAAGCTTACCGCCTCGACGAACTCGCCCGGCGCACGGTCCTGCTTGCCGTAGTCGATGAAGAAATTCTCCAGCGGCAACTCGCGCCGCGTATCGCCCTTGCGCAGGTGCAGCGTGGCGCCCAGCGCGATCAGCGCCGGCGGGCTGTCGCCGATGGGCGAGCCGTTGGCGATGTTGCCGCCGATGGTGGCGGCGTTGCGCACCTGGACCGAGCCGTAGCGGCGGATCAGCTCGGCGAAATCGGGATGCAGATCTGCCATCGCCGCGCCGACATCGGTCAGCGAGGCCGAGGCGCCAATGC
>JAHELH010000272.1 GCA_024644285.1 Paracoccaceae bacterium
GTCGCGAAGTTGCAGCAATATACCATTGATCTTTATAAGGAAATCGAGGAATTGAGCGGCCAGGCGACCGGCGTGCACCTGACCGGCGGCGTGATGCTGGCGGCGACCGAGGCGCGGCTGGACTGGATGAAGGTGATCGTCGCCAAGGGCCGCTACCTGGGCATCGAGGCCGAGCTGATCAGCCCCGAGGAAGCGCACGAGATCATGCCTTTGCTGGACCCGTCCTGCTTCGTGGGCGCAGTGAGGACCGTGGTCGACGGGCATCTCGACCCCTCGGGCGTGACCCACGCCTATGCCAAGGCGGCGCGCAAGCTGGGGGCCACGGTGCAGACCCATTGCAAGGTCGAGGGGCTTGAACGGCATGTGGACGGCTGGCGGGTCAAGACGGCGCAGGGCGACGTGACCTGCGAGCATGTGGTCAATGCCGGCGGGCTTTGGGCGCGCGAGGTCGGAAGGATGGCGGGGCTGGAGCTTCCCGTTCTGGCGATGGAGCACATGTACCTGATCACCGAGGACATGCCGGAAGTCGCCGAGGCCAACGCCAAGACCGGCAAGGAAGTGATCCATGCCATCGACTTCGACGGCGAGCTTTACCTGCGGCAGGAACGCGGCGGGATGCTGATGGGCACCTACGAGACGGCCTGCAAGCCCTGGTCCGAGAAGGTCACGCCCTGGGAATTCGGCCATGAACTCTTGGCCCCCGACATCGACCGCATCGCGCCGTCGCTGGAGGTCGGTTTCCAGCATTTCCCGGCCTTCCAGAATGCCGGGATCAAACAGATCATCAACGGGCCGTTCACCTTCGCTCCGGACGGCAACCCCCTGGTGGGGCCGGTAAAAGGCCTGCCGGGTTTCTGGTGCGCCTGCGGCGTGATGGCCGGGTTCAGCCAGGGTGGCGGCGTCGGGCTGGCGCTGGCCAACTGGATGATCGAGGGCGATCCGGGCTTCGACGTCTGGGCGATGGACGTGGCGCGGTTCGGCGATTTCGCGACGATGCCCTACACCAACGCCAAGGTGCGCGAGAACTACTCGCGCCGCTTCTCGATCCGCTTCCCCAACGAGGAACTGCCCGCCGCGCGGCCGCTGAAGACGACGCCGATCTACGACTTGCTCAAGGCGCGAGGCGCGCAATTCGGCGCGGCGCACGGGCTGGAGACGGCGCTGTGGTTCGCGCCGGAAGGCGTGAGCGACAGCTTTTCCTGGCGCCGGTCCACGGATTTCGATCATGTCGGCGCCGAGGCGCGGGCGGTGCGCGACAGCGTCGGGATCATCGAGATCTCCGGCTTCGCCAAGTACTCGGTGACCGGGCCGGGGACAGAGGCCTGGCTTGACCGGGTGCTGGCCTGCCGGCTGCCGGAAACCGGGCGGATGGCGCTGGCGCCGATGCTGAAAGAAGACGGGCGGCTTATTGGCGATTTCACGGTGGCGAAGCTGGGCGACGGGGAATTCTTCATCGCCGGGTCCGGCATCGCCGAGGATTATCACATGCGCTGGTTCGACCGGCACCTGCCCGCAAGCGGCGTGAAGATCGCCGCGCATGGGCCCGGAATGACGGGACTTTCCATAGCGGGGCCGAATGCGCGCAAGGTGTTGGCGAAGCTTACCGACGCGAATGTGTCCGCCGAGGCGTTCCGCTTCATGGACATCCGGCGAATGGTGCTGGGCATGGCCCCGGCGCAGGTCGGGCGGGTCAGCTTCACCGGCGATCTGGGCTACGAGATCTGGATGCAGCCGGAATATCAGCGGCACGTCTACATCGCACTCCTGGAGGCGGGCGCTGAGTTCGGCATCCGCCATTTCGGCCTGCGCGCGCTGAACGCGCTACGGCTGGAGAAGAATTTCGGCGGCTGGGCAAGGGAATACCGCCCCATCTACACGCCCTACGAGGCGGAGCTGGGCCGGTTCGTGGCGCTGGGGAAAGCGGCAAATTTCATCGGCAAGGATGCGGCAAAGGCGCACAAGGAGGACGGCGGCAAGATGCGGCTGCGCGCCTTCCGGGTCGAGGCAAAGGACGCCGACGTGATCGGCGACGAGCCGATCTGGCAGAACGGCGCGGTGGTGGGCTGGGTCACGTCGGGGGGCTATGCGCATGCCAGCGCCGCCTCGATGGCGCTGGGCTACGTGCCCCGCGAAATGGCGGAACTGGACAACGGCTGGCAGATCGAGCTGCTGGGCGAGAAGCTGCCCGCCACCCTGCAGCGCCAGCCGCTGTTCGACGCCAATGGCAGCCGCATGCGCGACTAGCCGCCGAGGCGCAAGACCCACCGGTACCGTCTATCCCGAGATCGATCCGCGTTTTGCCGCCGGGTGCCTGATGACCGCGTCCGGCGATTTCTCCAGCAATTCCAGGGCGATGTTCTCGGACCCTTGCGCGGCGAGATAGGCATATCCGTTGGGGCCAAGCGTCAGGCGCGCCCGGGCCAGCGCGGCATTCTGGGTCGGTCCCGTCAGCGCGGCTGCGCCGCGGATCTGCAGCACGACCTGGCCGGGGGACAGATTGAAGACGCAGGTCAGGCGGGCATCGTCGGTGGCGCGGTGGAACGCCAGCACCGGGTCGGGCAGGTCGATGAATTCGGTGCCGCCGGCGACCAGGGAGGCCTGCGATTTGCGCCAGGCGATGACCGCGCGGTAGTGGTGCAGAACGGAGTCCGGATCGGCCTCTTGCGCCGCCACGTTGTGCGCTGCCTGCGCCTTTTTGACCGGCAGCCAGGGCGCGGCGTCCGAGAAGCCCGCATTGGGTGCGTCCGCATCCCAGACCATCGGCGTTCGGCAGCCGTCGCGGCCCTTGTTCTCGGGCCAGTTGCGCAGGCCCACCGGGTCGGTCAGCTCGGAATAGTCCAGGTCGGTCTCGGTCTGGCCAAGCTCTTCGCCCTGGTAGAGACCCACCGTGCCCTCGAAGCTGGTAAGGAGGGCGATGGCCTGCTTGGCCAGCACGCCGGTCTTCCGGGCTCCGTCGCGCCAGCGGCTGACGTGGCGCTGGACGTCGTGATTGGAAAAGCTCCACCACGGCCAGCCATCCGGCGCACCGGTGAAGAAGCCCTCGACGATCTCGCGGAAATGCCCGGGCTCGAATTCCGGCCCCAGCATGTCGAAGGAATAGGCCATGTGCAGCAGTGTGTTGCCGCGGGTGTAATCCGCCATGATCTCGATGGCGCGCAGCCGGTCGCCGACCTCGCCGACCATGGTGCGCGCGTCGTAGCCGTCGGTCAGCTGGCGCAACCGCGCCAGGAATTGCAGGTTCTCGGGCCGCGACTTGGAGAAGATGTGCTCCTGCATGTCGTAGGGGTTCAGCGGCGGGCGGCCGTCGGGCTCGGGCGGCATCGCGGGATTGTCGCGCAATTCTGCGTCGTGGAAGTAGTAGTTCACCGTGTCGAGGCGGAAGCCGTCGACGCCGCGCTCGAGCCAGAACCGCATGGCGTCGATCAGTGCGTCCTGCACCGCCTCGTTGTGGAAATTCAGATCCGGCTGCACGTTCAGGAAGTTGTGCAGGTAATACTGGCGGCGCGTGGGCTCCCACGTCCAGGCGGGACCGCCGAAGACCGACAGCCAGTTGGT
>JAHELH010000030.1 GCA_024644285.1 Paracoccaceae bacterium
CGCCGGGGTCAATCGCCGGCGGGCGCCGGAATTGTCTGCGGAACGCTCGAAAATCACGTCGAAACCGCATCTTATGCACGATTTTGCCGCAATCGGCGGGCAAGACCACTGCCGAGACGAGTGCCCTTCCCGGATCATCGGTCGGGGACGGGTCAAAAAAAGAAAGGATGAGCCATGAGGTTGGTATTCGGATTGGTCCTAGTGATCGGGGTCGGACTGGCAAGCTTTGCCGTCTACATGGCCAAGGATTACATCGGCGCCTACCAGGCACAACTCGATGCCGAGCGCGCCGCGCGCGGTGAGATCGTGCCAACCGTCGACGTCGTCGTCGCGAACCGCCCGCTGCGCTACGGCGAGCAGATCACCGCGGAGGACGTCCGCACTGTCAGGTGGCCTGAAACGGCCATTCCCGAGGGCGCCTTCGTCGGCATCGACGCGTTCTTGGGCGTTGACCCGACCCGGCTGCGCACCGCGGTGCGGGCGATGGAGAAGGACGAGGCGCTGCTGCTGGTCAAGGTGACCGAGCCGGGCCAGGAAGCGGGCGTGTCTTCGCGTCTGTCGAAGGGGATGCGCGCCTTCGCCATTCGGGTCGACGTGGCCAGCGGCGTGTCCGGCTTCCTGCGTCCCGGAGACCATGTCGATGTCTACTGGAGCGGCACGCTTCCGGGTGCCGGCGAGCGCCAGGGCGAGCGCGAGGTCACACAGCTGATCGAGTCGCGGGTGCGTCTGATCGCCGTCGACCAGATCGCCGACGCGGACCGGCAAAGCCCGACGATCGCCCGCACTGTGACGGTCGAGGCCTCCCCGACGCAGGTCGCGGCGCTGGCGCAGGCCCAGAATACCGGCCGTCTGTCGCTGTCGCTGGTCGGCGCCGAGGACGACTCGGTGTCCGAGGACGTCGTGATAAACCAGAACGTCCTGCTGGGCATCCAGCGCGAGGTGATCGCGGAAGTCGAGCGCGAGCAGGTCTGCACCGTCCGCACCCGCCGCGGCGGAGAGACCATCGAGGTGCCGATCCCCTGCACCAACTAGACGGGCGCAACAAAAACGCTGAATGGAAGGGCCCCTTGCGGGCCCTTTCGTGCTTGTCAGATTGGCAAATCTGCCGATCTGTTGCGATAATTACACATAAGACGCCGCCTCCAAGGTCCTGATTGTTGCATGAAAAGGCGTTTTCGGCCATGGTCCGACCAATCCGGCAGATTTAGACCGGTGTAATCGTGATCGAGAGGCAGGGTCACATGCAGATGACAAGTTACCTGGGAGCCGCGCTTATCGGCGTCTCCGTCTTCGTGGGCTCCGCGCCTGCTCCTTCCGCCGAGACGCTCCGCGTCATGACGGGACAGACTGCACGCAGTCTAAACGTGCCGATGAATCGCGCCGTCGTCGTCGAAAGCGACGTGCCGTTCGCGGAACTTTCCATCGCCAACCCGTCGATCGCCGACATCTCGACGCTGTCGGATCGGACGATCTACGTGCTGGGCAAGGCACCCGGGCGCACGACGCTGACCCTTCTGGGTCCGGACGGACGCCTGATCACCAATGTCGAGGTGCATGTCGCGCCCGACATCGCCGAGTTCAAGGAGCGCTTGCGGCAGATCCTGCCCGGCGAGCCCATCGAGGTGCGCACAGCCAATGACGGCATCGTGCTGTCGGGTACAGTGTCTTCCATCGAGAAGCTCGACCGCGCGCTTGACCTGGCCAGCCGCTACGCGCCGGAACGGGTGTCGAACCTGATGACGGTCGGTGGCGTTCAGCAGGTCATGCTGAAAGTGCGTTTCGCCGAGATGGAGCGGTCGGTGACCAAGAGCCTGTCCGGCTCGGTTGCCTTCGACTACGTCAACGGCAACGATTTCGCCACCGGCGAAAGCGGCACCTGGCTGAACCCCGGCAACGGCCTTGGCAACCCGATCACCGTCAACCCCCAAACCCAGGGTGCCGCGGCTTTTGGTATTGATATCGGTGGCTTGCAGCTTGGCATCCTGCTGGAAGCGCTGGAGACCAAGGGCGTCGTCCGCACCTTGGCCGAGCCGAACCTGAGCGCGCTTTCGGGCCAGGAGGCAACCTTCCTCGCCGGCGGCGAGTATCCCATTCCGGTCGTCGGAAGCGAGGGCGAGGTCACGATCGAATACAAGCCCTTCGGCGTCGCCCTGGCGTTCACGCCGCGGGTGGTCGGCAATGGCGTGATCAACCTGCAGCTTGCCAGCCGCGTGTCCGGCCTGGACAGCAGCGTGACGGTCACGGCCAACGGGATCTCGGTCAATGCTTTCCGCGTCCGCGAGGCGACCACGGTCGTCGAGATGCGCGACGGCGAAAGCTTTGCCATCGCGGGCCTTCTGGAAGACGACTTCCAGGACCTGTCGAACCAGGTACCCTGGCTGGGCGACATCCCGGTCCTGGGCGCGCTGTTCCGCAGCGCAAACTACAACCGTAACCAGAGCGAACTGGTGGTCATCATCACCGCACATCTGGTCAGCCCGGTACGCGGCGAGGCGCTGGCGCTTCCCACCGACCGGGTCCGTCCTCCCACCGAATCCGAACTGTTCCTCTTCGGCAAAACCGTCGGCAGCGCGAGCCCGCGTTCGGGCGCTGCAGGCGAAGTGGCGAAACAGGACTTCTCGGGTTCCTACGGCTACGTAATGGATTGATCGACATGGGCCTCCTAAGCAAACCCCTTATCGCCGCCGCCGGCCTCGTCGTTCTGACCGCCTGCGGTGACCGCCAGATCGGTTCGACCTGGACCCAAGAAGCCGGCATCTTCCTCGACGAGGGCGCCTTCGGCAACCCGACGATGCACAACATGCTGGTTCAGATGTGCCACTCGCACATTCCGAAGGGCCAGATCATGTTCGAGCCCAAGGTTGTCCGCGCTCCGGCCGGTTCGCCCAAGCCGTATATCCGCCGCGCGCGGTGCTCGGGCCACCTGAACGGCAAGTACGCGCAGGTGATCTTCCAGGAATACGTGGCCAGCGCCACCGAGATCCCGCCGGTACGCGGCTCGGTCATCGACGAATAGGCGGCCACCGCCGCCCATCTCCGGCACAAGCGATTGCAGCGCGCCCGGCCTCTGGCCGGGCGCGTTCGCTTTTGGAAGGCGCCGAGCGAATCGCACTGCGGCGTCGGCCGCCCCAGGCTCCCGTTCCGGCCCGGCATCTGGCCCGCCGGGTGCGCGAGGCACATATTCCATCGTTCGAAATGACCGAATAATTACGATCTTTTGGCCGTAATGTTGCCCTGTTTACCCGGCATCTGTCGATCCTAGTAGCAGTGTGTCCGGCTGAAGATGCCGGGCGCGGGTGCGGATGGGACCCGACGTAAAAAACGCGGCCCGTTCAAGCCCTGCAAGGCATAAAGGACGTGAAAGATGAGTGTTACGGCGGCTTTGCAAAATGACCCGGCACCGATTCTCGCGTGCACGGTCGCGCGCGACGTACAAAAATTCGACCTGCTCATTGAGGATATGGAAACCGAGATGGGGGAGAGCTGGGGCGACCTCACATTCGAGGACGCGCGGGTCTTCTTTGCCCAGCCCGATGCGCAGCATCTGGAATTCGTGGCGATCGCCATCGACGAGGAGGACGAGGTCAACCTCGCCGTCATCGCCGATCTGATCAGCACCGCGAACAGCAACGGGCTGAAGGTCATCCTGATCGCCGAGGAGGTCAGCCCGATCGCGCTGCACCAGCTGTTGAAGCTGGGCGCGCGCGAATTCGCCCCCTACCCGCTGCCCGAGGGCGCCCTGCACGACGCCATCGAGCGGCTGCGCGCCCCGGCGCCGACGAATCAATTGACCGCGCCGCTGCATTCCGGCCTGCCCGGCGGCAAGGGCGCCAACAAGAACGGCGTCATCGTGACGCTGCACGGGCTTGCCGGCGGCGTCGGCACCACGACGCTGGCGGTCAACATCGCCTGGGAACTGGCCAA
Organism: Paracoccaceae bacterium; assembly: GCA_024644285.1. GTDB lineage: Bacteria > Pseudomonadota > Alphaproteobacteria > Rhodobacterales > Rhodobacteraceae > JAHELH01. Next base: position 3,925 of record JAHELH010000030.1, read on the forward strand.
TATCGAACCGAAGAAGCCGACTCGGGTCTGCATGATCGACCTCGACCTGCAGTTCGGCTCGGTCGCCACCTATCTGGACCTGCCGCGCCGCGACGCGGTCTACGAGTTGTGGTCCGATACCGAGGTGGTGGACAACGACAGCTTTCTGAGCGCGCTCGACTGCTTCAATGAGAAGCTGCACGTCCTGACCGCGCCGGCGGACATCCTGCCGCTCGACATGGTCAGTCCGCAGGATATCGAGCGCGTGTTGGAATTCGCCACCGCCAATTTCGATTACGTGGTCGTCGACATGCCGACGACCATCGTGCAGTGGACCGAAACGGTGCTGTCGGCCAGCCACGTCTACCTGACCGCGCTGGAGCTGGACATGCGCTCGGCGCAGAACACGCTGCGCATGGTGCGCGCGCTGAAATCCGAGGAACTGCCGTTCGAAAAGCTGCGCTACGTCCTGAACCGCGCGCCGAAGTTCACCGATCTCAACGGCAAGAGCCGGGTCAAGCGGATGGCCGAGAGCCTGGATATCGAAATCGAACTGCAAATGCCCGACGGCGGCAAGCCGGTGGTGCAGAGCGGCGATCACGGCCTGCCGCTGGCCGAGACCGCGGCCAAGAACCCGCTGCGCAAGGAGATCTTGAAGCTCGCGCAGTCGATTCACCTGCACAACACGGAACAGGCCGAAGAGTCGGCTTCTAAATAGGAAGGGGACAAGGTTTGTTCGCACGATACAAGAAATCCGGAACCAGCTCGGGCCAGCCGGTGGCCCCCGCCGAGGCGCCTGCCACCACGGCCGCGCCGAAACCCGCACCCGCCGCCAAACCGCAGCGCGCGCCTGCCCAGCCCGTGCTGCCGGATCGCGAGCGCAAGCGCAAGGAGCGCATTTCCGAGGTCAAGGTCGAGCTGCACCGCAGGCTGCTGGACAACCTCAATCTCTCCGCGCTGGAAAAGGCGTCGGAATCGGACTTGCGAGCCGAGATCGCCGATATCTCGGCCGAGGCGCTGGAAGAGATGCAGGTCATCCTGAACAAGGAAGAGCGCAGCACCCTGATCCAGGACCTTTACAACGAGGTCACGGGCCTGGGTCCGCTGGAGGTGCTGCTGCAGGATGACACAGTGAACGATATCCTGGTCAACGGTCCCCAGCAGATTTTCATCGAACGCGCCGGCAAGCTGTCGCTGACCGACGTGACCTTCAAGGACGAACGTCACCTGCTGCGGATCATCGACAAGATCGTCAGCGCCGTCGGCCGCCGGGTCGACGAAAGCAATCCTTACGTCGACGCCCGTCTGGCCGACGGCTCTCGCTTCAACGCGATGGTGCCGCCGATCGCGGTCGATGGCAGCCTGGTGTCGATCCGGAAATTCAAGAAGGAAAAGTTGGGAATTCCCGATCTGGTCGAGTTCGGCGCCTTCTCGGAAGACATGGCGATGTACCTGGAGGCCGCGGTGGCCTGCCGGCTGAACGTCATCGTCTCAGGCGGGACCGGTTCGGGTAAGACGACCACCCTGAACGCGCTGTCGTCCTTCATCGACGACAGCGAACGCATCCTGACCATCGAGGACACTGCGGAACTTCAGTTGCAGCAGACCCATGTGGGCCGGATGGAAAGCCGCCCGCCGAACGTCGAGGGCAAGGGCGCGGTCACCCAGCGCGACTGTCTGAAGAACGCGCTGCGGATGCGTCCCGACCGGATCATCGTCGGCGAAACGCGCGGCGAGGAAGTCATCGACATGCTGCAGGCCATGAACACCGGCCACGACGGCTCGATGACCACGATCCACGCCAACAGCGCGCGCGACGGCGTCAGCCGTCTGGAAAACATGATCGCCATGGCCGGCATCGAGATGCCGATCAAGGCGGTTCGCTCGCAGATCGCATCGGCCGTCAACCTGATCGTGCAGGCCTCGCGCCTGCAGGACGGCAGCCGTCGCATGGTGTCGATCACCGAGGTGACCGGCATGGAGGGCGAGGTGATCTCGATGCAGGAAGTGTTCCGCTACCAGCGCCTGGGACTGGAGCCCGACGGCAAGATCATCGGTCAGTTCACCGCGACCGGCGTGCGGTCGCATTATTCGGAACGGTTCAAGCAGTGGGGCTACAATCTGCCGCCGCAGATCTTCGAACCCTCGGTACAGGTGTAACGCACATGTCCATCCCAATAGAACCAATCATCTACGGCCTGATCTTCGTCGCCGTCCTGGTGCTGGTCGAAGGCATCTACCTGACCGTCTTCGGCAAGTCGATCAGCCTGAACAACAAGGTCAATCGCCGTCTCGACATGCTCGAGAAGGGCGCCGCCCGCGAGGAAGTGCTGGAACAGCTTCGCAAGGAGATGAGCCAGCACCTGAGGTCACGCTCGGTTCCGCTGTACTCGATCCTGGCCGACAAGGCGCAGAAGGCCGGTATCGCCTTCTCGCCGACGCAGCTGATCATGGTGATGGTCGTGCTGATGGGCGTTGCCTTCGTCGGCATGACCGTCGGCACCGGTGCCAGCATTCAGGTCCGCATCGGCGTGTCCGTGGTGATGGGCATCTCGGCGGTCTATGTCTGGATCAACGGCAAGGCGAAGAAACGCATGTCGATGATCGAGGAGCAGCTGCCCGACGCGGTCGAACTGATGGTGCGCAGCTTGCGCGTCGGCCACCCGTTCTCCTCGGCGCTGAACATCGTGGCCAAGGAAATCCCCGACCCGCTGGGGTCGGAGATGGGCATGATCTCGGACGAGGCGGCCTATGGCCGCGACGTCGGCGAGGCGCTGAAGGCGATGGCCGAGCGCATGGACATGCAGGACATGCGGTTCCTGGCGGTCGCGGTGACGATCCAGCAGACCTCGGGCGGCAACCTGGCCGAGATCCTCGACGGTCTGGCCAAGGTCATCCGCTCGCGCTTCAAGCTGTTCCGCAAGGTCAACGCGATCACCGCCGAGGCCAAGTGGTCAGGCAAGTTCCTGTCGGGCTTTCCGCTGCTGGCGCTGATCGGCATCAACATCGCGCAGCCGAACTACTACGACAAGGTCATGGGCACCTCGGTCTTCGTGCCCGCCTGCCTGGTGGTCGCGGCGTTCCTGATCGGGAACCTGATCGTCATGCGCATGCTCGTGAACATCAAAGTCTAGGGAGGCGGGACCATGCTTGAATCTGTCAACAACATGCTGACCGAGAATTTGGGGCCCTTCGGCCCGCTGCTGGTGGTCGGCGTTCTGGGCCTGATGCTGGTGCTGTTCACGCTGCCCGTCCTGCTGAAAAAGCAGGTCGATCCGCTGGACAAGCTGAAGCAGGTCAACCGCGCCTCTGCGCGCACGGCCGATCCCGAGGCGCGGCTGCGGACCGACAACAAGAACGACAAGCTGGAAAAGTATTCCGACTTCCTCGAACCAAAGAACGAAGAGGAATACTCGGCGATCAAGCTGAAGCTGGTGCAAGCCGGTTATCGCGGCAAGAACGCCGTCCGAACCTATCATTTCGCGCAGTTCTCGATGGGCGCCGGCCTGCTGCTTCTGGGCGCGCTTTACGCGATGCTGCAGAAGGCCACCGGCGATCCGTCGGCGCAGGCGACAGCGATCTCGATCCTGCTGCCCGGCGTGATCGGCTACATGCTGCCGAAATACTGGGTCAACCGACGCCAGCAGGCGCGCCAGGAGGAAATCACCAACGGGTTCCCCGATGCGCTGGACATGATGCTGGTCTGCGTCGAGGCCGGCCAGTCGCTGGACCAGTCGATCCTGCGGGTCAGCAAGGAAATCCGCGCGGGCTACCCTGCCCTGGCCGAGGAATACCTGCAGGTGAGCCAGGAGATGAAGGCCGGCAAGGACCGCGTCAGCGTGCTGCGCGACATGTCCGAGCGCGCCGGCGTTCAGGACGTGGCCAGCTTCGTCACCGTGCTGATCCAGTCGGCCACCTTCGGCACCTCGATCGCCGACGCGCTGCGGGTCTACGCCGCCGAGATGCGCGACAAACGGGTGATGCGGGCGGAAGAGAAGGCAAACACCTTGCCCACGAAGATGACCCTTGCCACAATGATGTTTACGGTGCCGCCGCTTCTGGTGATCCTGGTGGGACCGTCGATCTACAACATCTACCTGACGCTGAGTGCGACGCAGACTGGGTACTGACTTCGTATGAGACTGAATTGGCCAGGGCTGGCCCTGGCTGTGATCCTGCTGGCAACCGCCTGTGCCCCCACAGGCGGTTTCCGCACGACCGGGGACAGCCCCTTCGCGCCCAGCGGCGTCGACCGGCGGCAGGACTCGGTCGACGGGCTGATCGTCGGCCACCGGCTGATGGCGGCGGGCGAATACGAGCTGGCGCTGAAGGCGTATTACCGCGCCGCCGGGGAACGCGGCCTGACCGTCGACGTGCTCTCTGCCGTGGGATCGGCGAATCTCATGCTCGGGCGGCTGGGTCAGGCCGAAGCCCTGTTGCGTCAGGCGATCGAGGCGGACGAGACATTCCCCCCGGCATGGAACAATCTGGGGGTCGTGCTGATGGAACGGGGCGAACTGGGCGAGGCAGAGCGTGTCTTTCGTACCGCATTCGCGCTCGATAGTGGCTCCAGTACCCAGATTCGAGATAATCTGCGCTTAGCGCTCGCAAAACTCGAAAATCCCGCCTATGATCAGCAAAACAACACGACATTCGCCCTGGTGCGGCGCGGGAGCGGGGAATACCAGCTGCTCGCCACGCCGTGAAGGCGAAGACGGGCAGCTAGAGGGACGCAGGCAATATGCACCAGAAGTGGGTTGTGGCGCTGTGCATCGGCAGTCTTGCACTGCTGGGCGCATGCGGGAAGATTGACAAGGCTCAGGTCGATCGCAAGCTGGAAAATCTCAACGTCATCGACGAAAGCAACCTCAACGACGTCATGCTGGCGGCCGCCGATCCGGAAGAGGCGGTGAACTATTTCCGCCGCGCCGCCGGTACGAATCCCGACCGGGTCGACCTGCAGCGCGGCCTGGCAAAGTCGCTGGTCCGGGCCAAGCGCCCCTCCGAGGCCGCCGCCGCCTGGAAGAAGGTGATCAGCCACCCCGAAGCGACCAGCGACGACCGTGTCAACTTTGCCGATGCGCTGATTCGCAACGGCGACTGGGACGGCGCCGAGCGCGAGCTGGACGCGATCCCGCCCACCTTCGAGACCTTCAAGCGCTATCGCCTCGAGGCGATGGTCGCCGACAGCAACCGCGAGTGGAAGAAAGCCGACAGTTTCTATGAAACGGCGGCGGGTCTGACGACCAAGCCTTCCGGCGTGCTGAACAACTGGGGATTCTCCAAGCTGTCGCGCGGCGATTACGCGAATGCCGAGCGCCTGTTCGTCGAGGCGATCACTTACGAACCCTCGCTGTTCACCGCCAAGAACAACCTGACCCTCGCGCGCAGCGCACAGCGCAATTACCAGCTGCCGGTCGTGCAGATGACCCAGGTCGAGCGCGCGCAGCTGCTCTACACCATGGGTCTGTCCGCGGTGAAGCAGGGCGACATCGCTATCGGCAAGGGGCTTTTGCAGGAAGCAATCGATACCCATCCGCAGCATTTCGAAGCCGCGGTGCGCAGCCTCCGGGCGCTGGAATCGAACGTGACCAACTAACATGGCGCTGACCGCGTGGGCCGCCATGTGGTTCTTTCCGTTCGCTGTCCCGATCTGCATCTGGGCGGCGTGGAGCGACATGGCCTTCATGAAGATCCCCAACAAGGCCGTGCTGGCGCTGACGGCGGTCTTCCTGGTCGTCGGGCTCGTCGCGCTGCCGCTGACCGAGTATCCCTGGCGGCTGTTGCACCTGGTCGTGATCATGGCGATCGGCTTTCTTCTGAACATGGTCGGCGCCATCGGCGCCGGTGACGCCAAATTCGCCGCCGCCATGGCGCCCTTCGTCGCGCTCGGCGATCTGCGGCTCATCATGCTGTTGTTCGCCACGGTCCTGATTGCGGCCTTCGTCACGCACCGGCTGTTTCGCGCTACGCCTGCCCTGCAGGGACGCAGCCAGCACTGGGAATCCTGGACGGCGAAGGCCTTTCCCATGGGGCTTGCGCTGGGAAGCACGCTGATCTTCTACCTGGCGCTGGGCATCTTTTTCGGCAGCTAGGCGCCGCCCGGGGCGAGCCCCGCGCGCGCTACGCCCCCGATATCTTGTAAAGCACGTAAAGCGGCGTCCGGCGCAGCTCGGTCAGGGCGACCTCGCGGTCTTCGATCGCCGCGAGAACCTCCTTGCGGACCGTCGGCGAGGATGGACAAAGCGGCACAAGCAGGTACTCGGCATCCTCGAAACCGGGCAGACGGCCATAATACCAGGGCGCGCCGTTTTCCAGGCGGTCGAAATCGCCGAACAGCCAGTAGCTCATGAAGATGTCGGCGCCGAAGATGCCCGCGCCGCCGTAACCCGAGGCCTCGAGATCGGCCGCTACGGTCTCGAACCAGGCGTTCAGGCCCAGCGTCAGTTCGCAATCGGGCAGTACCTCGCCGCGCCACTCGGTGCGCTCTTCGTCGCGCTCGGCAAGCTCCGCCCGCGACTCCAGCCCGCTTCCCGGCCGGTCGAGCGCCACCTTTCCGTCTACCCGGTTCGCCCGGACCACCCGTGTTCTGAGGTCGTGATGCCGCGGCTGCGCCGCCAGCATCGGTACGTATTCGTCTTCGGTCAGCGACAGGTGCCGGAACGGGCTGTAGAGCAGGTTCAGAAAGGACGGCGCGGCAAAGGCCAAGGCGGCGGTGGCGCAGATCGCGAGGGCGCGCTGCATGTTCCAGCCCAGCCCGTTGACCAGGTCGGGCTCAGGCCGCGGCACAAGCAGCAGGATCGCCAGCAGCATCAGCCATTGCGGATCGTTGGCCCAGTTCTGGTAGGTGACGTAGAAGAACCCCGGGGCCAGCAGCAGGAGCATCAGGCCCAGCAGCTTCTCTTCGGACTGGCGCAGCAGGATGACCCCGGCAATCAGCGTCATGCTGGCGCCCAGATAGGCCGGGGCGCCGACGATCGTCTTCAACCCCTGCCCCGGCTGCGGCCGCACATCCGACCGCGCCACCGTCAGCAGATCGCCCAGATAGGCGGGCCAGAATCCGAAGCCGGCCAGTGCCGTAACCACGACGCAGACGCCGAGACCGGCCGCCACCGCCATGCCAAGGCTCCGCCAAGCCCGGTGCATCACCAACGCGGCCACGACCGGGATCGCAAAGGCCGCGAAATATGTCATCTTGCACAACATCAGGAACGCCATGCACAGCCCGATGATCGCCCCGTCGGCGATATCGCTGCGCGGCGCGCGCGGCGGCAGAACCGCCAGCAGGATGGCGACATAGCTCACCGCCCAGGCCCAGCGGTTGTAGTGCATCGAGATCGACACCGAGCGTTCGGCTTCGCCATGCACCAGCGCCAGGACCAGCACCAGCATGGTCAGCCCGAAAAGATAGGCAAGCGGGCTGCCGAGACGGCTCCACCCGGTCCAGAACACCGCCGGCAGCAGGACCAGCGCCACCAGCATCTGGGCCAGCAGGATCGCGTGGCCGATGCCGCTGCCCAGTTCGACGAACAGCGCGATGGGGGCGAACGCCATGATCCCGATGGGGGTCATGAAATCCAGGTGCGGCCATTCGCCGTCGACCATGCGGAAGACGATCTGCAGCAAATGGAAGGTGTCGCCCTCGTGCTTGGCGAGGAAGAATCCGCCCTTGAATAGCGTGACACCGCCCAGGATCGCCCAGACGGCGATCAGGAATGCGCCGAAGAATGCAGGATTGGGTCTGCTCATATCCCTGCCCTGTCCATTTTTTCGCCACACTAGCCTGTCACAAGGAGACTGGCAAAGACTGATCGCCAGCCCGGCCGCGAGCACCGGGCCAACAAGAATGCGAAATTGGAGAAACCGGCATGAACATGCACGTCTCACCCGTCCTCGACCCGCCGGCGCCCGCGCGGCTGGCGGATACCGGCCTGTCGATGGTGCTGATGCGCGACATCCTTCTGAAGACGATGTTCCGCCGCAACCTCGAGGAAGTGACGCAGCTTTCCAAGGTGTTGTGCCTGCCGGTGCCGGTCACACAGGAACTGGTCGACTTGGCGCGCACGCAAAAGCTGGTCGAGGCGACCGGCACGCTGCACGCCAATTCCGGCGGCGAGATGGGCTATCAGCTGTCCGACGCCGGCAAGGCGCGAGCGCTCGATGCGCTAAGCCAGTCGGAATATTACGGCGCGATGCCGGTGCCGATGGAGGTCTATGCCGAGCAGGTCAAGCGCCAGTCGATCCGCAACATCCAGATCACCCGCGAGCAGCTGCAGGGCGCCATGGGACACCTGATCCTGCCCGACGAGTTGCTCAGCCATCTCGGGCCGGCGGTCGGATCGGGCCGCTCGATCCTGATGTACGGCCCCCCCGGCAACGGTAAGTCGTCGATCTCGAACGGCATCCGGGACGCGCTGGGCGACAAGATCTTCGTGCCGCGCGCGATCTACTATTCCGGCCAGGTGATCACGGTCTACGACCCGATCGTGCACACCGTCGCCGAGGACGAGGACGACGACCCGAGCGCGCTGCGCCGCACGTCCAACCGGTATGACCGGCGCTACGTGCTGTGCATGCGGCCCACGGTGATCACCGGGGGCGAGTTGTCGCTGGACATGCTGGACCTGGTCTACAACCCGATCTCCAAGACCTACCAGGCGCCGCTGCAGCTGAAATCCACTGGCGGCGTGTTCATCGTCGACGACCTCGGCCGCCAGGCCGAGCCGCCGCAGAAGCTGATCAACCGCTGGATCGTGCCGCTCGAGGAAGGCAAGGACATCCTGGCGCTGCAATCGGGCGAGAAGTTCGAGGTGCCGTTCGACACGCTGGTGATCTTCTCGACCAACTTCCACCCCAACGAGATCTTCGACAAGGCGGCGCTGCGCCGGATCTTCTTCAAGATCAAGATCGACGGGCCGAGCCAGTCGGACTACCTCAAGATCTTCTCGATGGTGGCCAAGAAGCGCAAGATGCCGCTGGACGAGACGACGCTGATCCACCTGATCAAGACCAAGTACCCGACCATCGACAACGTCTACGCCAATTATCAGCCGATCTTCCTGATCGACCAGATGATCGCGATCTGCGAGTTCGAGGGCATCCCCTACCAGATGACCCCCGAGCTGATGGACCGCGCCTGGGCGAACATGTTCGTCAAGGACGAGGTGATCGTGAAGTAGGGCGCAGCGGCAAGGCGTTTCGAAACGCCTTGGCCCGCCCCGATGCGGCCGGTCGCGCACACGGCGGGCGGGACCAAATTCCTTGCAAGGAATTTGCCAAAACTTTTCGAAAAGTTTTGCGCCATCCCCTAGATAAGGGGGATGACGCGGCTTCCCGACCCTTTCACGGAATGGTTTGCCCGGCGGGACTGGTCCATCCACCCGCACCAGCAGGCCATGCTCGACCGCGCAGGCGAGCCGGCGCTTCTGCTCATCGCGCCCACCGGCGGCGGCAAGACGCTGGCGGGCTTCCTGCCCAGCCTCGCCGAACTGGCCGATGGCCAGCACGCGGGGCTGCACACCCTCTATGTCTCGCCCTTGAAGGCGCTGGCCGCCGACATCAAGCGCAACCTCGGCACACCGATCGCCGAGATGGGCCTGCCGGTCCGGGTCGAGGACCGCACCGGCGACACCTCGGCCACGGCCAAGAAACGCCAGCGCGCCGACCCGCCGCATATCCTGCTGACCACGCCGGAAAGCCTGGCCCTGCTGATCAGCTACGAGGACGCGCCGCGGATGTTCGCGGGACTGAGCCGGGTCATCGTCGACGAGATCCACGCGCTCGCCGAATCAAAGCGTGGCGACCAGCTGATGCTGGCCCTTGCCCGGCTGCAGCGGCTGGCGCCGGGATTGCGGCGCGTCGGCCTGTCGGCGACCGTCGAGGACCCGCCGGCGCTGGCGCAGCTGCTGGCGCGCCATCCCGACCCCTGCCCGATCCTGATCGCCGATCCCGGCCCCGATCCCGACATCGCCATGCTGGACATCGACGCGGCGCCGCCCTGGGCCGGCGGCAACGCAAAGTACTCGGTGCCGGCGGTGCTGAATGAGGTCCGTCAGCACAAGACCACGCTGATCTTCCACAACACACGCGCCCAGGCCGAGATCTACTTCCACAACCTGTGGCTCGCCAACGAGGACGGTCTGCCCATCGGCATCCATCACGGCTCGCTGGCCCGGGAACAGCGCACCCGCGTCGAGCAGGCGATGGTGAACGGCGAGTTGCGCGCCATTGTCTGCACCGGATCGCTCGATCTTGGCATCGACTGGGGCGATGTCGACCTGGTGATCCAGATCGGCGCGCCAAAGAACGTCAAGCGGCTGATCCAGCGCATCGGGCGCGCCAACCACCGCTACAACGCGCCGTCGAAGGCGCGCCTGGTGCCCGCCAACCGCT
>JAHELH010000273.1 GCA_024644285.1 Paracoccaceae bacterium
ATCAGACATACAATAGCCGGTGCTCGGACCATTCTGTTGTGGGCGCCGGCGCCTTGTTTCGCGATGGCCCCGTGCTCCGATCCGCGCCGTACAGCGGTCGCAGAAGACGCCAAGTTCCACGGTTGTGCCGATCAGCAGTGGTACGATGGTCGCGGCCGCCGTACTCTGATGAAGTGCAAGACACAGGAGGGCCCATCATGTATGGTCACGTACTCGTCGCAGTCGCTCTGGACCACTTTCACGACCAGGAAAACCACCGGGCGTTCGATGTCGCCCGCGCCTTGCGGGCAGACGGCGGGCGCATTACCGCTCTGCATGTCCTTGAAGAAATGCCGAGCTACGCCGCCCCGTATCTGCCGGCCGATTTTACCAAGAAGCATGTCGCCGAGGAACGGGACGCATTCGAAGCCCTGCTAAAGAACGAAGACGGCGTGACACCCGTTCTCATCAATGGCCATGCCGGCCTTTCGATTGTCTCATATGCGCATGAGCACGAGATCGACTGCATCATCATCGCCTCGCACCGGCCGGGTCTGAGCGATTTCTTTCTTGGATCCACGGCGTCGCGGGTCGTCAGTCATGCCAATTGCTCGGTCCACGTCCTTCGCTGAAGCCGCCCAGTGCCGGACTGGCCGGACCTTCGCGCTGTGACCAGGGGCGGACATAGCTCGGGGATGCCTGCGCCCTGATCGATCAGGGAAATGCCACTCCGCCGCATGGCATGTGGCGATCGCGGAACAACAAGACCGGCCGACCGACGCCGAAGGCTTGTCGTCGCCTGCGCAGGCGCGTGCTTTCGCCCCGCTGACGGGGCCTTCGCGACCTTCTACGCGTCCAAGAGCACGACTTCTTGAAGTACAAACCGAATTCCGGTGCGCATCCCCGGCTTCCAGCGGCGATCGTTTCCGCCGGTCGCCGCGCGCAGCATGCCGACCTGGGTTTCGAGTTCGACTTCGTTTCGGGTGCCCAAATAGGCGGTCCTGGCGATCTTCACCGGCAGGCAATCCGGCTGTGCGTCTTCGCAAAGAACGATTGATTGCGGCCGGACGGCGAGCAGGACGGGTCCGGGTTTGCTGTCGCAAGCGGGTACTGTCATCTCAAGCCCGCCGACCCGCACCTTCGCGCGGCCTTCGGACACGTCGAGCACGTCCGCCTCGATCACATTGGCGTCGCCGATGAAGTCAGCGACGAAGCGGGTCGAGGGGCGATCATAAAGCTCGGACGGGGTGCCGGACTGCACCACGACGCCATTGTGCATCAGGAAGATCCGGTCCGAGATCGCCAGCGCCTCCTCCTGGTCGTGGGTGACGTAGATCGCGGTCAGGCCGAGGCGCAGCTGCAATTCGCGGATCTCGTCGCGCACGTGGCGGCGCAGCTTGGCATCGAGGTTAGAGAGCGGCTCGTCGAAGAGCAAAACATCGGGTTCCAGGACAACGGCGCGGGCGACCGCGACGCGCTGCTGCTGGCCGCCCGACAGCTCGGCGGGCATGCGGGCGCCGAGCCCGGAAAGGCCGACGGTGTCGAGCACCGCATCCACGCGTTTCACAATGTCCGCCTTGGCGTTCCCTGACATCTTGAGGCCGTAGGCGACGTTCTCTTGCACCGTCATGTGCGGGAACAGCGCGTAGGACTGGAACACCATGGCGACGTCGCGCTGCGAGGCCGAAAGCCCGGTCACGTCGCGGCCCACGATTTCGATCCTGCCCGAACTCGCCAGTTCCAGCCCAGCCACCAGGCGCAGCGTCGTCGTCTTGCCGCAGCCGGAGGGCCCGAGCAGGGTGACAAGCTCGCCGCTGCGGATGTCGAAGGTGACATCGTCCACGGCCAGGACCTCGCCGAATTTCCGGGTCACGTTGCGAAATCTTACCGCTGTCTCTTCGGTCACTTGGCTCATCCGGTCGCTACAAAGGTGGGGGCGGCCTCGAAACCGTCGCGGCGTCCCAGCCGCCGGGCGCCGAACAGCGTCTGCACGACCAGGATGCTGAGCGCCATCACGACGATCAGCACCGAGCAATAGGCGATGGCCAGGCCGTAATCGGCGTTCTCGACGCGGCCCAGGATATAGGTCGTCGCCAGGTCGTAGCGGGCCGAGACGAGGAACACGACGGCGCTGATCGCCGTCATCGCGGTGACGAAACTGTAGACCAGCGCCGCGATGAAGGCCGGCCGCAACAGCGGCGCCAGCACCCGCCGCAGCGTGTCGAAGGTCGAGGCGCGCAGCGTCAGCGAGGCTTCGTCGAGGCTGGGGTCGAGCTGGGCGAAATTGGCCACGCCGGCGCGAATGCCGACGGGCATGTTGCGGAACACGAACGCGACAATCAGGATCAGCCCGGTACCGGTGATCTCGATCGGCGGAACGTTAAACGCGATGATGTAGCTGACGCCGATCACCGTGCCGGGGATCGCGAAGGACAGCATCGCGCCGAACTCGAACGTGCGCTTGCCGGTAAAGCGTTGCCGCGCCAAAAGCCAGGCGATCAACATGCCGATGAGTGCGGTCGGCACGGCCGAGATGGCGGCAACCCAGATCGTGGTGAAAAAGCTGTTCCAGGCCGCACCCGACCAGATCAGCCCGAACTCGCTCGACCAGCCGATCGAGAAGGCGCGTTCGTAGTGGCGCAGGGTGAGCGTGTGGTCGCGGCCCCAGACCTCGACGAAGCCGCCGAACAGGATCATCAGGTAGATCACCAGCGAGAACAGCGCCCAGGGGATGACGATGGCGCCGACGACGCGGGCGACCGGACGCGGCAGCTGCAGCGGCCGTCCGCTGTCGCCCTTGCCGGTGACGGTGACGTAGAGCTTGCGGCCGACCCACTGGTTCTGCGCCCAGAAGGCCAACAGGGTGAAGCACAGCAGCACGACCGCCAGCACCGCGGCGCGCGAGGCGTCGAACTGCGCGCCGGCGATGGCAAAAAAGATGTCGGTGGCCAGCACGTTGAACGATCCGCCCAGCACGATGGGGTTGCCGAAATCGGCCATGCTCTCGATGAACCCCAGCAGAAAGGCATTGGCGAGGCCGGGCCGCAAAAGCGGGAAGGTCACCGTCCAGAAGGTCTGCAGCGGCGAGGCCCGCAGGGTCTGCGCGGCCTCCTCCAGCGAGGGGCCGACGCCCTCGACGACGCCGACGATGACAAGAAAGGCGATGGGGGTGAAGGCCAGGGTCTGGGCGATCCAGATCCCCGTCAGCCCGTAAAGCCAGCGCGACGGCGGGATGCCGAACCAGTCCCACAGCGCCTGGGATACGACGCCCGAGCGGCCGAAGAGCAGGATCAGCGCCAGGCCGATGACGAAGGGCGGGGTGATGATCGGCAGGATCGAGATCAGCCGCAGCGCGCCGCGCCCGGGTGCATTGGTGCGGGTAACGAACAGCGCGAAGGCAAGGCCCAGAAGCGTGGTGGTGAACCCGGTCAAGCAGGCCAGCAGCACGGTATTGAGCGCGGTGCCGCAGGACCGGTCGCCGAAGATGCAGCCCATGCCCCAGATCCGCGCGTCGGTGAACCGCTCGACGGCAACGCCGAGCGCAAGCCCACCGTCC
>JAHELH010000274.1 GCA_024644285.1 Paracoccaceae bacterium
CCCCCGCCCGGGTCGGCGCGCGATGAAAGCCCGGACCGCTCATTCCGCCGCCATCTGCTGGGTCTCGGCCACGGCGACGTCGCGGATTTCCAGTGTCGCCCTGATCGACCCCTTGCGGCCGTCCTCGTAGGTCACCTCGGTCTCCGTGGTCACCTCGCGCGATCCGTCGTAAAACGCGGTGACCAGGTCGTGGTACTTCTCCTCGATCGCCCCGCGCCGCACCTTGCGCGTTCGCGTCAACTCGCCGTCGTCGGCGTCGAGCTCCTTATGCAGGATCAGGAAGCGGTGGATCTGGCAGCCCGACAGCATCTCGTCCAGCGCGACCGACTGGTTCACTTCCTCGATATGCTCCTGGATCATCGCGTAGACCTTGGGATGCTGCGCCAGTTCCTGGTAAGAACTGTAGGCGATATTGTTGCGCTCGGCCCAGTTGCCCACCGCCGTCAGGTCGATGTTGATGAAGGCGCAGCACATCTCGCGCCCGGCGCCGAAGACCACCGCCTCCAGGATGTTGGGATAGAATTTCAGCTTGTTCTCGACGTATTTCGGCGCGTACAGCCGCCCGTCGGCCATCTTGCCCACATCCTTGGCGCGGTCGATGATCCGCAGATGCCCGGTTTCGGGCTCGATGAAGCCGGCATCTCCCGTCGCCACCCAGCCCTCGGCATCCTTGGTCGAGGCGGTGCTTTCAGGGTTCTTGTAATATTCCACGAAGACCCCGGCAGAGCGGTAATAGACCTCGCCGTTGTCGCCGATCTTCAACTCCACCCCTGGCGAGGGCACGCCGACGGTGTCCGAGCGGACCTCGCCATCGGGCTGCTGGGTGATAAAGACGCTGGCCTCGGTCTGGCCGTAGAGCTGCTTCAGGTTGATCCCTAGCGACCGCCAGAAGTCGAAGATCTCCGGCCCGATCGCCTCGCCGGCGGTATAGGCAACGCGCACGCGCGACATGCCGGCGCGGTTGCGGATCGGACCGTAGACCAGGATATCGCCGAGGCGGTAGAGAAACCGGTCCCAGGCGGCCACCGGCTTGCCGTCCAACAGCCGCGGGCCGACCCGCTTGGCCAGCGCCATGCAGCGGTCGAACAGCCATTTCTTGGTGCGGCCGGCATCCTCCATGCGGATCAGCAGAATGGTGATCCTCTCTTCGAAATAGCGCGGCGGGGCAAAGAAATAGGAGGGCCCGATCTCGTGCAGGTCCTCGTACATCGTCTCGGGCCGCTCGGGGCAGTTCACGCAGAACCCGTTCCAATAGGCCTGGCCGATGGAAAAGATGAAGTCGCCGACCCAGGCCATCGGCAGATAGGCCAGGATCTCGTCGCCCGCGCGCAGGTGGTCGAATTCCGACGAGGCCTTCGAGGTCTCGATGATGTTGCGGTTGGACAGGACCACGCCCTTGGGACGCCCGGTGGTGCCCGAGGTGTAGAGCATCACGCAGGTATCGTCATAGCCGATCGCCGCAATCCGCCGGCTCAGTTCGGCGTCGAAACGCTGGTGGCTGACCCGGCCCTCTGCCTGGATGTCGTGCAGCCAATTCAGGTGGCTGTGGTCGTATTTCCGCATGCCGCGCTTGTCGTTGTAGATGACATGCTCGATGTGGTGTATCTTTTCCTGAACCTCGATGACCTTGTCGACCTGCTCCTGATCGCCGCACACGACGAAGCGCGCGCCGCAGTGTTCCAGCACATAGGCCATCTCTTCGGCCACAGCGTCCTGGTACAGCGGGACCGGGATCGCGCCGACCATCTGCGCGGCCACCATCGCCATGTAATGCGCCGGCCGGTTGCGTCCGACGACGGCGACATAGTCGCCCTTTTCGACACCAATATTCAGAAAGCCCAGTGCTGTCGCGCGGATTTCCTCCGCCGCGTCCATCCAGGTCCAGGTCTGCCAGATCCCGAATTCCTTTTCGCGGTAGGCGGGGCTCAGCGCATACTTCCGCGCGTTCCGCTCCAGCAGCGCCGGGATCGATGTCAACGCGTCGCCCGACGCGGCTGAGTTTGGCACGTTCTCTCCTCCCCAACCCCGGTGGAACCGCGGCATGGCCGCTTCGGCGGCTCTTGGTGGCGTATAACGGGGAAAATCTCCGCAAAGGTCAATGGGTCGGGAGGTCACAACCTGGGAAGTGATGCGCGCCGTGCCCGCGACGACATGCCTGCCGGCGGTTATTGTGGGAACGGTCGGCCACGGACCCCGTCGCGCTGGGTTTCCACGCGATTGTCTGCGCCGGCCTCAGCGCCGCAGCGCCGACATGCGCACCCGCCGATCCGGCTCACCGTGGGCGCAGCTGCGGACCTTTTGGCCGCCACGATCCTGCCGGTGCTGAAGGGCGCGTTTGCGATCTACTCACCGCCACGCCGTAGCGATTGGCAAGGTTGCCCGCAAATCGTATGAGCGGGTCATGACGCATCTTTGGATCCGAGCGGAGCAGCGCCCGAATGAACGCCGGGTGGGCCTTACGCCGGCAGGCGCCGCGGAGCTGCTGGCGCACGGCTTTGACGTGACCGTCGAGGACAGCGTGGACCGCATCATCCCCGCGCGGGCCTACCGCGAGGCCGGTTGCGCCATCGCCGCACCGGGCAGCTGGCCGCAGGCGCCGCGCGAGGCGATCGTGTTCGGTCTGAAGGAACTGCCCGACGACGGCACACCCCTGCCCCACCGCCACATCATGTTCGGCCACGCCTACAAGGGTCAGCCGGCGGGAAGTCGCTTGCTGCGCCGGTTCCGGGAGGGCGGCGGAACGCTTTTTGACCTTGAACACCTGGTCGACGAGACCGGCCGACGCGTCGCCGCATTCGGTTACTGGGCGGGGTTCGCCGGGGCGGCGGTCGCGTTGAAATGCTGGGCGGCGCAGTTGCACGGCGGCATCGCCGGGCCGCTGGCGGCATATTCCGACGCGGACGCGATGCAGTCGGACGTCGCGCGGCAGCTGGACGGCATCGCGCGGCCCGACATCCTGATCATCGGCGCGCTGGGCCGGGTCGGCACCGGCGCGGGCGACCTGTGCCGGGCGCAGGATTTGCGCCTCACCGAATGGGATCTGGCGGAAACCGCCCATGGCGGGCCGTTTCCCGAGGTGCTGGACCACGGCGTGTTCCTGAATGCCATCCTGGCCCGGCCGGGCTGTCCGGTCTTCGTGCCGGCCGAGTCGAAAGCCGCCGCGCGGCGCATGCGGGTCATCGGCGATATCGCCTGCGATCCCGAGAGCGCCTATTCGCCGGTCAAGGTCTACGACCGCGCGACGACATGGGACGCTCCGGCGCTGCGGGTTCACGACGACCCGCCGCTCGACGTCATGGCCATCGACAACCTGCCGTCGCTGTTGCCGCTAGAATCGTCCGAGGACTTCGCGGCGCAACTCTTGCCCAGCCTGCGGACGTTGGACGATATCGGTGCTGGCGTCTGGGGCCGCGCCGAAGCGGAATTCCGGCGCCAACTGGCTGTTCTTTAGAGAAAGTCCTCTTCCAATTCCGACACGTCGACGCCCAGCTTTTCCA
>JAHELH010000275.1 GCA_024644285.1 Paracoccaceae bacterium
TTGCAGCAGCTCAACCGTCTGCAGGAACTGAAGCAGGATCTCGAGGAAGCCACCGCAAGGTTCGAGGGCGCGCGCCAGGCACACGAGGTGTTGAAAACGCGGCTTGCCGATTTGACCCGCGCCGATGCCGAGGCGCGCGAGGCGCGGCGCGCGGCGGACGTGGCGCTGACCGAGGCAAGCCGGGCGCAAAGCAGGGCCGAGGCCGATCGCGACATCACCGCCGGCAAGCTGGAAAGCCTGCGGCTGGCCGTGGCGCGCCACGAGGAAGAGGCGATGCGGGCGCGCACCGAACTCGCCGCCGCCGAAGCGGCGATGGCCAATCTGGGCGATCTGGATGCGGCGCGGGCACAGGTCGACGCGGTCAAGCAGGCGGTCGAGGCGGCGCGGATCCTGATGGCCTCGGCCCGCGCGGATCACGAAGAGCTGAAGCGCGCCGGCGAGGCGCGGACGGCGCGCCAGCGAGCGGTGGCCAAGGACATCGAGACATGGGAGCGAAGGCTGGAAACGGCCGGGACCCGGATCTCCGAATTGGCCGAGCGCCGGCAAGCCTCCGAGGAGGAGCTTGCAGGTGCTGCGGACGCACCGGGGCAGATTGCGGCGCAGCGCGCGGACCTGGCCGACAAGATCGCGCACGCCGAGGCGCGGCGCCGCGCCGCGGCCGATGCGCTGGCCGAAGCCGAAACCGCGCTGCGCCACGCCATCGAGGCGGAACGTACCGCCGAGCGCGCGGCCAGCGAGGCGCGCGAGGCGCGGGCCGGGGCGGAAGCGCGGGCCGAGGCGGCGATGGCGGCCGTAACCGCCGCGGTCGAACGCATCGACGAGGCGCAGGAAATGACGCCCGAGAACCTGCTCGACGGGCTGGGCGTGCCGGTCGAGGAGATGCCGGCCGCGCATGTGATCGAGGTCGATGTCGACCGGCTGAAACGGCAGCGCGACGCGCTGGGCGCCGTCAACCTGCGGGCCGAGGAGGATGCCCGCGAGGTCGCGGAAGAGCATGACGGGCTGTCCAAGGAAAAGACCGACCTGGAAGAAGCGATTCGCACGCTGCGGGGCGGCATCAGCAGCCTGAACCGCGAAGGCCGCGAGCGGCTGCTGACGGCGTTCGAGCAGGTGAATTCCAACTTCGCCATGCTGTTCACGCATCTCTTCGGCGGCGGCGAGGCCAAGCTGGTGCTGGTGGAATCCGACGATCCGCTGGAGGCGGGCCTCGAGATCATGTGTCAGCCGCCGGGCAAGAAGCTGTCGACGCTGTCGCTTCTGTCGGGCGGCGAGCAGACGCTGACCGCGCTGGCGCTGATATTTGCCGTGTTCCTGGCCAACCCGGCGCCGATCTGCGTGCTGGACGAGGTCGACGCGCCGCTGGACGACGCCAACGTGACGCGGTTCTGCGATCTTCTGGACGAGATGACGCGCCGCACCAACACGCGCTTTCTGATCATCACCCACCACGCGGTGACGATGGCGCGGATGGACCGGCTGTTTGGCGTGACGATGGGCGAGCTGGGGGTCAGCCAACTGGTCTCGGTCGACCTGAAGAAGGCAGAGCAGATGGTGGCGTAGAGCTACCGGTTCAAATTCTCTTCACCGCACGCAGCCATTCTTCGTTCGCCGCGACGGATTCGCGGTGACTGGAAGTGACGAGACTGGATGGTGACCATCGCGGCCACGCTGCCGATTGCAATCATCCAGATCTGGCCCGGACAGGAATCCGAAAAGCAGATGCCCGGCGGAGCGGCAACTCCGCCGGGCCGTTTGTCTTCCAGCCCATTCCCGAAGGACTCGTGCCCTGTCAGCGCACTCCTGGTTAGCGGCGGATCATCCAGTCGCCGGGGTATAGCTGCCGCGCGCCTTCTTGGCGGCCTCCATCGCGGCCATCGCCTCTTTCGCGGTCATCAGCTTGGTGGTGGCCCCGCTCGACATCGAGCCGGAGGCGCCGACCACCAGGGCGCAGGCGGCCATCGTCTTGTCATCGGGCGCTTCGATCAGCGCGACGACGTCTTCCTTGCCGAAGCAGAAATACAGCCCGTGGAGTTTTCCACCAAGGGCCTCGATCAGCGGCCGGGCCCCTACCTCGCGGTCTTGCGGTTTGTCGACCATCGCCTTGATGGCATCCGTCGAATAGCGTGCCTGGAACATGTAATGTGGCATGGCTCTCCCCTATGCTAGAATTCGGCAGGCGGCCCGCGAAACTGCCAAAAGGCTGCGGAATGGCGCGCTCTGCCGGCGGCAGTCTAACACGAAACGCGCCCTGTCCGGGGATTTTCGCTCACCGGAACGTGACGCGACAGCGCAACCAACGGCACTAGGCTGGCGCGAAGGAGGCAAAGGGAGACAGCGATGCGGGTAACACTGGGCGCGGCACTGCTATGGGCGGCCATGCCCGCTGCGGCGCAGGACTGGGCCGTGCGCGCCGGTGACAGCTATCTCAGCGACGCCGAAATGCGCGCCGAGGTCGTCGGGCACCGGCTGACGTTCTTCGACAACGGGGTTTCGGATTACGGCACCGACGGCGACTATTCCTACACTTACGACGGCGGCGGCACGGCCTACGGCGTCTATACGCTGGGCGAGAACGGGGTAGTCTGCGCCAAGTTCCAAAACGGCTTCGACCGCTGCGACATGATCGTGCGGAACCGGGACAGGCTGATTGTGATCACAGAAAAAGGCGATCGGTACCCGGTGCGGGACATCGCTCCGAATTAGACTTCAGTTATGTGATCACTGATATCATGCAATGTCAAAATAGCATG
This sequence comes from Paracoccaceae bacterium, assembly GCA_024644285.1. Lineage (GTDB taxonomy): Bacteria > Pseudomonadota > Alphaproteobacteria > Rhodobacterales > Rhodobacteraceae > JAHELH01. The sequence continues at coordinate 2,751 of JAHELH010000275.1, forward strand.
TGATCACATATGATAATTCAATAAACTACACTGCCAGACTAATGTGATCACATAACGCTTCACCGATCGAGCTGCGTCAGATCGATCCGGTTCTCTTCGATCAAGTTCCGATAGAGCCGCAGGTCGTGGCCGATTGCCTCGGCGAGGGGCGTGTGCGGCACCTCTTTGATGATGTCGCGCAGCGTCGCCTGGTCCAGGTCGGCGGGCAGCGGTAGCGGCTTGCCTTTGTCATGGGTGATCCGGGCCCCGGGCACCTTGCGTTTCACCATGTCCACGAAATCGGCAACCTCGATCCGGTCGCCTCGGATATGGCAGACGGCGCTGCCGCGATGCTCGGCAAGGGCGCTGCGCAGGAAAATACGGGCGGCGTCGCTGGCATGGTGCAGCGCGACCGGCCCGTCGTAGCGGATGTGAAACGCCCGACCCGCTGCGGCGGCGAGGATCGCCTTGGCATTGTCGGCGGACATGCCCTGGTCGCGGCCCACGCCATAGACGATGTAGGGGCGGATGCCGACGCTGCCGACCTGCCAGTCCTGCCAGTAGATGCGCGCGGTCTCTTCGTTCGCCGCCTTGTAGACGCCGTACAGCGTCGTCGGATGCGGCTGCGCCGCGCCCGCGACGGGTCCGTCCGGATAGAAATCGGGTGGACCCAGCGCCGCGAGCGACGAGGCGTAGGCCAGCCCGCGCACGCCATTGTGCCGCGCCGCCTCGAAGATGTTGACGGTGCCCAG
>JAHELH010000031.1 GCA_024644285.1 Paracoccaceae bacterium
CTCGTCCATGTCGATCTCGGCCGTTTCGCCCTCCTCGACGCCGGTTTGTTCGGCGGCTTCGGCGGGCTGGGCCTCCTCGGGCGCTTCCTCGGCCGTCAACTCGGCGAGGAGCGGATCGTCGGCGACGTCCGCGGCGTCCTGCTCCGCCTCATTGGCGGCCTCGGCAAGTTCGGCCTCCGGCTCTTCCGCGGTCTCGGCCACCTCTTCCGGGGCGGCTTGCGGCGCGGTCATGCTCTTGATGGCCGCCAGGTCGATCTCCACGTCTTCCGGGGCTTCCTCCTCGAAGGCTTCCACGGACTGCTCGGGCGCGGTCGCGATCACGTCCTCGGAGACGTCTTCGCTCTTTTCGCCGGCCTCGGGCGTGGCTTCCTCGGCTGGTGCGATCTCTTCGGCCTGGGCGTCCTCGGCCTTGGCGTCGGCGGGCGCTGCCTCTTCTTCTTCGACGGGCTGCTCTTCGACCGGTTCGGCCGCCGGCGCTTGCTTGGCTTCGGCCGGAGCTTCGGGCTTGGGTTCCGAATCCTCAGCCTGGAAAGCGGTTTCGATCGGCTCGGCGCTGAACAGCTGTCCCGCGTCCTCGTCTTCGGCGAAGGCGCCGGAGTATTGCGGTTCCACATGCTGGCGCGCTACCGCGGCGCGGATGCGGCGCAGCTTTTCGGCGACGGTTTCACCGGTGGCGGCGTCCATCGGTCCGGCATCGACGTCGACGGCCTCGCTGGGGGCGGGCGCGGGCTTGGCGGCGCGGGCGCTGCTTTTGGCCGGCGCGTCGAGAGCGGCGGGCGCGGACTGCATGGCGGGCTCGGCCGCATCACGTTCGACCTGGCGCAGCACGATGCCGTTCTTCTTGACCTTGGCTTCGACCCGACGGTTGATTTCGCGCTCGGCGATCCGGTGCAACATTTCCGCATCCGGCGTCGGCGGCTCGGCACCGAAATAGCGATCGTCGGCCGCGAGATCGCGGAAATACTCCGCAATGGAGCGCATCGTCGAGAACGGGTCGTCGAAACCCTCCAGCGTGCAGGAGAAGGTCCCGTAGGACACCGTCAGGATTTTACTTGCGTTGACCATCAAACTTCCGCTTTCTCCCCCGAGCCAGCAAGGCGGTGTTTACCATGCAGTGGTTCGCAAATCGGAACAGAACTGGGTTTTATCCAGTATTTTTTCGGGGTCAGATTGTGACCTGTTTCCAAATATCCCATTAATATCGCCATGAATCGCGCGATTGTCCATTCTCGGGCGACAGTGACCCTGCTGGGCGCGGCGCCGGTGTCGGACAATGTGTTTCAAGAATCGCGGGAAATCGCGCCGGCCCTGGTCGCGGCCGATGGCGCGGCGCGGCGCGCCCTGGCGGCCGGTGTGATGCCCGAGGCGGTGATCGGCGATCTCGACAGCATCGACGCCGAGACCCGCGCCGCGATCCCGGCGGGGCGGCTGCACCGCATCGACGAGCAGGACAGCACCGATTTCGAGAAGGCATTGCGCAGCATCGTGGCGCCTCTCGTGCTTGCGGTGGGGTTCACCGGGCAGCGACTGGATCACGAACTGGCGGTCTACAACGCGTTGGTGCGCCATGCCGACCGGCCCTGCATCGTGGTGGGCGAGCACGATATCTGTTGCCACCTGCCCGGCACTATAGCGATGCGGCTGGAGGCCGGTACCCGGGTGTCGCTGTTCCCGATGGCGGTGGTTCAGGGCGCGTCGGACGGCCTGCGCTGGCCCATCGCCGGCATTTCCTTTGCGCCGAATGGCCGTGTCGGGACCTCCAACGAGGCCATGGGCGGTGAGGTCCGGCTGCAGATGCAGTCGCCGGGGATGTTGCTGATACTGCCGCGCGGCGCGCTCAGGCCGTTGATGCAGGCACTGGCAGCCGGCTGAGGGCGCGCTCGCGCGCGATGACGTAAAGCCCCGCGCCGATGGTGACCGCGATCCCGAGCAAGGCGAGACCGTTGGGAAAGTCGCGGAATACCAGCCAGCCGATCAGCGTGGCGAAGGGGATCTCCAGGTACTGCATCGGTGCCAGCGTGGCCGCGGGGGCAAAGCGCAGCGACCAGGTCATCAGCAGATGCGCCAGCGTCCCGAGCGTGCCCAGCGCCGCCAGCAGCATCCAGTCGCGCGGCGAGGACGCAACGGCCTCGAGCCCCGGCCAGCCCGACGTCGTACCGATCGCCAGCAACGGCAGCAGCACGGCGCTTGCCATCAGGCCGCTGAGGCACTGCATCGCCACCGGGTCGGTCGCCTTGGCGATGCTGCGCGTGACCAGCATGAAGAGCGCGAAGACCAGCGCCACCAAAAGCGGCAGAAGGGCGGGCGCGCCGACCGCGGCAAAGCTGGGCTGCACGACCAGAAGCGTGCCGACGAAACCGGCGGCGCAGGCGACAAGGCGGCGGCGGCCGACCTCTTCGCCCAGCACCGTGCGTCCGAGAAGCAGCATGATGAACGGCATCACGAAGGCGATCGCCACCGCGTCGGCCAGCGGCAGGTAGCGCAGGCTGAGAAACATCGCGCCGATGCCCACGATGTGCAGCGCGGTGCGCAGGGCGACGAGCGCCGAATGACGGGGGGACAGCCACAGCCGGCGCCCGGTCAACAGCACCAGTGGCAAGAGCAGGCCCGCCTGGAAGCCGAAGCGCACCGCCAACAGTTGCCCGATCGGGACGCTGGCGCCCAGTAGCTTCGCGATGCCGTCGCCCATCGGGGCCAGCACGCAGAAGCCCGTCATCAGCAGGATACCGAAAAGCGGGCGGTCGGCGGTCATGCGCAGGACGCTAGATGCGCCCGGTCTGCCGCGCAATCTCTCAGGGCGGCGGCAGCGGGCGGCGCTGGGCCCGGCGCTCGCGCAGGATGACGAATAGGCCGGCGCCGACGATGACTGCGATGCCGAGGAAGGTCAGCGGATCGGGGAAGTCGGCAAACAGTAGGTAGCCGAGGCCGGTCGCGGCGACGATTTCGAGGTACTGCAATGGCGCCACTGTGGCGGCGGGCGCGAATCTCAGTGCGCCGCTGAGCATCAGGTGGGTGACGCTGGCGGTCAGTCCGACGCCCAGCAGGAATAGCCAGAACCGGCCCTCTGGCCGCACCACGTCCAGAACCGCGATGCCGCGTCCGTCGAAGACCGCCAGCACCGGCAGGATCAGCGCCGCGGCGGCCAGCGCGGTCCAGGCCTGCAGCGCCACCGGGTGCAGCGCGCGCGCCATGCGGCGCGTCAGGATCATGTAGAGCGCGAAGGCCACGGCGGTAAACAGCGGCAAGAGCGCGACCGGTCCGAACGCAGCGAAGCTCGGACGAATCACCAGCAGCGCGCCGGTAAAGCCGAGCGCACAGGCCAGGATGCGCCGCCAGCCCACGGTTTCCCCCAGCAACACTGCGCCCAGAAGCGTCAGGATGAAGGGCTCGACGAAAAAGATCGAGATCGCGTCGGCGATGGGCATGACCGAAATCGCCGTGAAGAAGGCGGCGGTGGCCAGAAGGATCAGCGCCGCGCGAGCGGTGTGCAGAGCCATCTCCGCCGCCTTAGGCCGGTGCAGGGCACCCACCCAAACCGCCAGCGGGGTCAGAACGGCAGCCTGAATGCAGAAGCGGAAGGCCACGATCTGGCCGATCGGGATGGCCTCCGAGGCGAGCTTGGCGAAGGCGTCCATCAACGGCGCCAGCGCGGCGAAGCCGATCATCAGACCGACGCCCAGCAGCGGCCGGTCGGCATTCATCGGGAGCGTGAGAGCAGGGCCGGACAAGGGCGGTCAGCAGTTCGGCACGTTGACGGCGAGCCCGCCCAGCGAGGTTTCCTTGTACTTCTCGCTCATATCCACGCCGGTCTGGCGCATGGTCTCGATGCAGGCGTCCAACGGCACGAGGTGCGATCCGTCGCCGCGGAGGGCCAGCGAGGCCGCGGATACCGCCTTGATCGCGCCGAGGCCGTTGCGCTCGATGCAGGGGACTTGCACCAGTCCCTTCACCGGGTCGCAGGTCATCCCCAGGTGATGCTCCAGCGCGATCTCGGCGGCGTTCTCGACCTGAGCCGGCGTTCCGCCCAGCACAGCGCAAAGGCCCGCGGACGCCATGCCGGCCGCCGACCCCACCTCGGCCTGGCAGCCGCATTCGGCGCCGCTGATCGAGGCGTTGTGTTTGACAAGCCCGCCGATGGCGGCGGCCGTCAAAAGAAAATCACCGACCTTCGCCTGCGAAGCGCCCGGTACGTGGTCGAGCCAGTAGCGGATCACCGCGGGCACCACACCGGCCGCGCCGTTCGTCGGGGCGGTGACCACCTGGCCGCCGGCGGCGTTCTCCTCGTTCACCGCCATGGCGTAGAGGCTCATCCAGTCGTTGATGGTGTGCGGCGCGCTGAGGTTGGTGCCGCGCTCGGCAAGCAGTGCCTCGCGGATGCCGGCGGCGCGCCGGCGCACGCCCAGCCCGCCCGGAAGCGTGCCCTTGGTTTCCATCCCCCGATCCATGCAGTCGCGCATGACCTGCCAGATCCGCCGCATTCCCTGGTCTAGCGCCGCCGCGTCCAGCCGCGACAGCTCGTTGGCGCGCTTCAGATCGGCGATGGACTTGCCGGTGGTCTCGCACATCTCCAGCATTTCGGCGGCGGACTTAAACGGGTAGGGGACCGGCGGACCGTCGTCGGTGTCCTTGCCTTGCGCCAATTCATCCGCGGTCAGAACGAAACCGCCGCCGACGGAGTAATAGGTCTCCTCGACGATCACGTCCCCTTGCGCGTCGGTGGCACGCAGGATCATACCGTTGGCATGGCCGGGCAGGTTGGGCCCGTAATCGAAGATCAGATCGTCCTTGGGCAGGAAGGCCAGCGGAGCCAGCCCTTCGGGACGCACCAGGCCGGTTTCGCGGATGTCTGCCAGCGCCGTCTCGGCCGCCGCGTGGTCGTAGCTTTCGGGACGAAAGCCCGCGAGCCCCAGGATCACCGCCCGGTCGCTGGCATGGCCGATGCCGGTGAAGGCCAGAGACCCGTGCAGCGACCCCTTCAGACCGTGCGCAGTGAACGGCGAGACCCGCAGCAGGTCCAGAAACCGCGCCGCCGCCACCATCGGGCCCATCGTGTGCGACGAGGACGGGCCGATGCCGACCTTGAACATGTCGAAGACGGATAGGAACATCTTGCGGTTTCTCCTGACACCTAAGCCATGTGCCACGAAATTGCGTCCCGGCGCAGCACGAAAGCGACGCTGTTCCCCGTTTCGCGTCTTTGCGAACCGTGCGGGCCACCGCAATGGAGAGGTCCGCCAAAATCGCGCTCGCACCCCTCGCCCAACTTGCCTATAACCCGCATCACACGGACCAGACCGGAGCTGCCCGATGACCGGAGAACTGTCGCCCATCGACACCGCGAAATTCGTCGCTGCCAAGCGGGCGGTGGAATTTGTCGAGGACGGCATGAAGGTGGGGCTGGGCACCGGATCGACGGCCGCCTGGATGGTGCGTTGTCTGGGCGAGATGATCCACGACAGCGGCATGAAGATCATAGGCGTTCCAACCTCGTCGCGCACCGCCGATCTGGCACGCAAGTGCGGGGTCAAGGTGGTCAGCCTGGACGAGGCGAAGTGGCTCGACGTCACGATCGACGGCGCCGACGAGGTCGACCCCGACCTCAACCTGATCAAGGGCGGCGGCGGCGCGCTGCTGCAGGAAAAAATCGTCGCCACGGCGTCCGACCGGATGATCGTGATCACCGATGCCTCCAAGCAGGTCGAGCGGCTGGGCGCCTTCCCGCTGCCCGTCGAGGTCGTGCCATTCGGATGGCAGACCACCAAGGCGCTGGTCGAGGAGACGCTGGCCGGGATGGACGTGCTGGGGCAGGAATCGACCGTGCGGCTGAACGGCGAGGCGCCCTATGTCACCGACGAGGGCAACTACATCATCGACCTGCATCTTAACCGGATCGGCAATCCCCGCCAGGTGGCGCTGGTGCTGAACCAGATCCCTGGCGTCGTGGAGAACGGGCTTTTCATCGATATCTGCGACGTCGTCGTGATCGGCCACGGCTCGGGCCGAGTCGAAGTGAACGACATCAATTCCGGCACCCACGAGGAGGACCGCATCGACTTCGTCGACGGCGGCAACATGTTCTCCGACCTGTCGGACTGAGGGGGCTTCATGGCGTTCGACTTCGACCTGTTCGTCATCGGCGGCGGCTCGGGTGGCGTGCGGGCGGCGCGCACGGCGGCGGCGACCGGGGCCAAGGTCGCGCTGGCCGAGGAAAGCCGGATGGGCGGTACCTGCGTCATCCGTGGCTGCGTGCCGAAGAAGCTGATGGTCTTCGCCTCGAAATATGCCCATGCCTGCGACGACGCCGGCGCCTATGGCTGGAGCCACAAGCCCGGCAGCTTCGACTGGCCCACGTTCCGCAGGAAGCTGCACAAGGAACTCGACCGGCTGGAATCGGTTTATCGCGAGATGCTGGGCAAATCCGGCGTCAAGATCTACGACAGCCGCGCGGTTCTGGACGATCCGCACACGGTGAAATTCGCCAACGGCCGCACCGTCTCTGCCCGGTACATCCTGGTGGCGACCGGCGGCCATCCCGTGCGGCCCGACATTCCCTGCGCCGAGCTGGGCCTGGTATCCAACGACATTTTCCTGCTGGAGAAGCTGCCGAAGTCGATCCTGATCATCGGCGGGGGATACATCGCCTGCGAGTTCGCCTGCATCCTGCACGGCATGGGCGTCGAGGTGACGCAATATTATCGCGGGGCACAGATCCTGCGCGGGTTCGACGACGAGGCGCGCGGACTGATCGCCGAGATGATGCGCGATCGGGGCATCGACCTGCATGTCGGCTCGAGCATCGTCGAGATGGCGCCCGAGGACAAACGGCCGCGCCCGCACGGCACGGCCAGCGATGCCGCCGGCGCGCCCGACACCAACCCGAAAAGCGACACCGACGAGGACGTCGGCAAGCCGATGTGGGTCAAGGCCAGCAACGGAACCGAGCGGGTTTTCGATCACGTGTTCTTCGCCACCGGCCGCAGGCCGAACACCAGCGGGCTGGGGCTGGAGGAGATCGGCGTGAAGCTGGGCCGCGACAGACAAGTCATCGTGGACGCATACAGCCAGTCCTCGGTGCCCTCGGTCTATGCCATCGGCGACGTGACCCGGCGGGTCGAACTGACGCCGGTGGCCATTCGCGAGGCGATGGCCTTTACCGAAACCGTATTCAAGGACAACCCGACCAAGCCGGATCACGATCTTGTGCCCTCGGCGATCTTCACGCAGCCCGAGCTGGGCACTATCGGCATGACCGAGGAGGCGGCGCGCGACGACCGCGAGATCGAGACCTACTCGACTTCTTTCCGGCCGATGCAGCATGCCTTTGCCGGACGCAGCGAGCGGGTGCTGATGAAGCTGGTGGTCTGCAAGGAAACCCGCCGCATCCTCGGCGCCCACATCGTGGCCGACGATGCCGGAGAGCTGATCCAGATGGTCGGCATCGCCGTCAAGATGGGGGCCACGAAAGAGGACTTCGACCGCACCTGCGCCGTGCATCCGACGATCTCGGAAGAGATCGTGACCATGGCCAGCCCGGCGCGGAGCGGTTGATTTTTCCGCATTCGTGCACAGTTTGAAGAGCAACATAGGGGAAGACAGCTAGATGGCAGGCAATAACGGTGGACCATGGGGCGGCGGCGGCAGAGGCGGCGACGATCGCGGCGGCGGCGACGACCGCAGGCCGACGGGCGGTGGACGCAGACCCGGCGAGGGACCGCAAATCCCGGAAATCGATGAAATCGTGCGCAAGGGGCAGGAGCAGCTGCGTGTTCTGATGGGCGGCCGTGGCGGCGGCAACCGGTCGAACGGCCCCGGCGGCGGCGGCGGACCACGCTTTTCGCGCGGAACCTTCGCCATTGCCGGACTGGTGGCGCTGGGTCTCTGGACCTTCGCTTCGCTCTACACCGTCAAGCCCGAAGAGCAGTCGGTGGAGCTGTTCCTGGGCGAATTCTCGGCCATCGGCAATCCCGGCCTGAATTTCGCGCCATGGCCTTTGGTCACCTACGAGGTGCTGCCCGTCACCCGCGAGCAGACCGAGAATATCGGCACCGCCGGCGCGCGCGGTAATGATAGCGGCCTGATGCTGACCACCGACGAGAATATCGTCGACCTGGATTTCCAGGTGGTCTGGAACATCAACGATGCGGCGCAGTTCCTGTTCAACCTGCGCGACCCGGAATCGACGATCCGCGCCGTTTCGGAATCGGCGATGCGCGAGATCATCGCGGCCTCGGAACTCGCCCCGATTCTGAACCGCGACCGTGCGTTGATCGCCGACAACGCGAAAGAGCTGATCCAGAACACGCTGAACAGCTACAATGCCGGTGTGAACATCGTCCGCGTCAACCTCGACAAGGCCGACCCCCCGCGCGAGGTGATCGACTCGTTCCGCGAAGTGCAGGCTGCCGAGCAGGAGCGGGACCGCCTGGTGCGCCAGGCCGACGCCTATGCCAACCGGGTGCTGGCCGGCGCCCGCGGTGAAGCCGCGCAGCTTCTCGAAGAGGCCGAGGGCTACCGCGCCCAGGTCGTCAACGAGGCTGCAGGTGAGGCCAGCCGCTTTGTCGCGGTGCTGAGCGAATACAGGAATGCGCCCGATGTGACACGCAAGCGTCTGTATCTGGAAACGCTGGAGCAGGTTCTGGGCAATGTCGACAAGATCATCCTGGACGAGTCGGTCTCTGGCAACGGGGCCGGGCAGGGCGTGGTGCCCTACTTGCCGCTGAACGAACTGCGCCGCAGCCCGGCCGGAGGTAACTGAGATGCGCAAATCCGCTTACATTCTGCCGGTCGCCGTGGTGGCCGTGATCGCGCTTTTGTCCGCGATTTTCGTGGTCGATGAGCGCGAAAAGGCGCTTGTCCTGCAATTCGGCCAGATCAAGTCGGTCAAGGAGAATCCGGGGCTGGCTTTCAAGATCCCGCTGATCCAGGAGGTCGTGCGGTATGACGACCGCATCCTGTCGCTCGACACCGACGCGATCGAGGTGACGCCCAGCGACGACCGCCGCCTGGTGGTCGACGCCTTCGCGCGTTACCGCATCGCGGACGTGGTCCAGTTCCGGCAGGCGGTCGGCACCGGCGGACTGCGCGCCGGCGAGGATCGGCTGGAAGGCATCCTGAACCCGCAGATTCGGGCGGTTCTGGGTTCGGACGGCGTGACCTCCAACACGATCCTGTCGGCCGACCGCTCCGCCCTGATGTCGCGGATAACCGCCCAGGCCCGGCAGCGGGCGCTGCCGCTTGGGCTGGAGGTGATCGACGTGCGTCTCAAGCAGACCAACCTGCCCGCCCAAAACCTCGACGCCACCTTCGACCGGATGCGCGCCGAGCGCGAGCGCGAGGCCACAGACGAGCGCGCCCGCGGCGAGGAAGCCGCGCAGCGCGTCCGCGCCCAGGCCGACCGGACGGTTGTCGAACTGGTCTCGGAAGCAACCCGCGACAGCGAAATCATCCGCGGCGAGGCCGACGCCGAGCGCAACAGGGTTTTCGCCGAGGCTTTCGGCCAGGACGAGGAGTTCTTTGAATTCTACCGCTCGCTGACCGCCTATACGCGCTCGCTGCAGGGTGAGAACTCGACCCTGGTGATCACGCCGGACAGCGAGTTCTTCAACTATCTCGACAATTCCCGGGGCCGCAATCCGCGTCCCGCGCCTGACGCCACCGCCGCCGCCGAGGCGCCGGTCGCCGAAGAGCTGCCTGCCGAAACCGCAACCGAGGCGGCTCCGGCGCAGGATGTCGAGGAAACCGGAGCGGCCCCGAGCAACTGATGGCCACGATCCTGCTGGCCATCGGGCTTGTGCTTTGTGTAGAGGGGCTGGTGTTCGCACTGGCCCCTTCTCGTCTGGAGGACATCCTCGATGCGCTGCGGCAGATGCCGATCGACACGCGCCGCCTGATCGGCATGGCGGCGCTTACCATCGGCGTGATCCTGATCTCGCTGGCGAAATCCCTCGGCGCGTGAGACAATGGATGGGTGCATCCCGGAGCCGGTACGCCGCTTTCACGCGCAGTTGAGCGAATGCGACCGGGATTGTGTTGTGCATCCCCGCACCTATGTAGATGTACAGACGCACAGACAGGATGCTCCGCCAACGGCGGGCGGAGCGGCAGAAAAATGGAGTATGCAGTGAAACCTCAAGCAGTCCTCATGCCCCCCAACAGCCCCGCGGCGATGCGCGCCGTTCTGGCGATGTTGATGGGCCTGGCTCTCGTCATGGCGCAGGCGATTGCCGCCAATGCCCAGAGCTATCCGAAAAGCTTCGCCGATCTCGCGGAGAAGATCAGCCCCTCTGTGGTGAACATCACCACCTCGACCACGGTTTCGTCCTCGACCCGCCCCAACCCGATCGTGCCCGAGGGCTCTCCTTTCGAGGATTTCTTTCGTGATTTCATGGATCGCAACCGCAATGGCGACCGGCCGCGCCGCAGCCAGGCGCTGGGCTCGGGCTTCGTGATCTCCGAGGACGGCTACATCGTCACCAACAACCACGTCATCGAATCGGCCGACGAGATCCTGATCGAGTTCTTCGATGGCGGCGAACTCGAGGCCGAGGTTATCGGGACCGACAAGAACACCGACATCGCTCTGCTCAAGGTGACGAGCGAGACCCCGTTGCCCTTCGTCACCTTCGGCGACAGCGACACCGCGCGCGTCGGCGACTGGGTGATGGCGATGGGCAACCCCCTTGGCCAGGGCTTCTCTGTGTCGGTCGGCATCGTGTCGGCGCGCAATCGCGCGCTCAGCGGCACCTATGACGACTACATCCAGACCGACGCCGCCATCAACCGCGGCAACTCGGGCGGACCGCTGTTCAACATGGACGGCGAGGTGATCGGCGTGAACACCGCGATCCTGTCGCCCAATGGCGGCTCGATCGGCATCGGCTTCGCCATGTCCGCGGCGGTAGTGACCCGGGTGGTCGACCAGCTGAAGGAATTCGGCGAGACCCGCCGCGGCTGGCTGGGCGTGCGCATCCAGGATGTCAGCGAGGACGTGGCCGAGGCGCTGGGCCTCGAAGAGGTTGCCGGTGCGCTGGTGACGGATGTGCCGGACGGCCCGTCGAAAGAGGCCGGCATAGAGGCCGGCGACGTGATCCTGTCCTTCGACGGCCAGGACGTAGCCGATACCCGCGAACTGGTGCGCACCGTCGGCAACACCGCGGTCGGAAAAGCCGTGCGCGTGGTCGTGTTCCGAGACGGCAAGACCCAGACCCTGATGGTCACCTTGGGCCGCCGCGAAGAGGCCGAGCGCGCGGTGCCGGTCTCGGCCCCTGCCGACGAGCCCGTCGAGAAAGAGGTGCTGGGCCTCACGCTGTCGCCGATGACCGAGGAACTGCGCGAGCAGCTCGGCTTGAGCGACAGTGCTGCGGGGCTCGTCGTGCGCGAGGTGGACGAAACCACCGAGGCCTTCGACAAGGGCCTGCGCGCCGGTGACGTGATCACCGAGGCCGGCCAGCAGAAGGTGCAGACGGTCGCCGATCTGGAAGAGCGGATCGAAGCCGCCAAGGAGGCCGGCCGCAAGTCGCTGCTGCTTCTCGTGCGGCGTCAGGACGAGCCGCGCTTCGTCGCGCTCTCGCTGGGCTAGGCGATTCGGAAGCGATTGGAAAAGGCGCCCTCGGGCGCCTTTTTTCTTGCCCCTGCGGTCGCGTGGCCCTGGTGAGCCGGTGCCGTATTTCAAATATGAAAAAGGCCGCCCGATGTCTCGCCAAGCTCCGCAAGGTGGGCGAGCCTGTCGAAAGTCTGCATTGGGCGCGCCCCTAGCCGGAAATGTCTGCCAGTTCCTTCGGTGGGCCGCCGACGGCGATCAGGCCCAGCTGCCGCGCCGCCGTCTTGGACAGGATGGCGCTGTCCAGGCCTTGCGGCTTCTGGTAGGCCCGGATCGCCGCGCGGGTCCGGCCCGTCATCTCGCCGTTTACCGGCCCGCGATACATTCCGCGAACCTTGAGGGCGCGCTGCAGCGAGGCGACGAAATCCGGAGTCATCTCGGTGGCGCAGGGAGTTTCGAACCATTGCTGGCGGCGTTCCCTGACGATCTGCTGACGGGTCTCGGTCTTGTAGATTGCGGGGTAGGTGACCTTGCCGTCGAGCGAGACGGAGGCCGGCTGCACCAGGACCTGCTCAGTGACGGTCTCGATCTCGGCCGGGGTTGCGTCCTGGCCGTAGCAGGCGGCCGGGTCCGCGCCCGGCGGCAGCGCGGCGTGGATTCGCACCGGTTCCGGCTCGACCAGTTGCGCGACGTCGGGCGCGGACACACGCGCGCATCCCGCGCACAGCAGGACACCACCCAGCGCCAGGCTAAGGGGAAGTTTCATCGCTCGTGGCCTCGTTGCGTCGCCTCTCCGGGCGGCTTTGCTGGACCCTAGCGGATTTGCCGGCGCCGCGATAGCCCTAGCCCGGCCCGCCGCCCGGCATGCCGTCGGTCTGCAACAGCCTGTCGAGCAAAGGCGAGAGATCCTCGATCTCCTCGGCGATGACATGGATCACGCCGCCCTCGCGCTGCAGCCGTCCGGTGACGCGCAACAGCCGCCCGCCGATGACCGCGCGGCGGAAGCGTTCGTAGAGCGCGCGCCAGACGATGACGTTGCAGATGCCGGTCTCGTCCTCCAGCGTGATGAAGATCACGCCCTTCGCGGTACCGGGCCGCTGCCGCACCAGCACCAGCCCCGCCACGGTGACGCGCGCATTCTGCGGCGGCAGGTCCAGCAGATCGTGCGGCAAGCAGGACGGCGGACGCGGCCAGGCGCGGGTCTGGGAGGCGGCGGAGGACATGGAACAAAAATAGAACATCTGCGCGGCGACGCAAGCCCCGACGACCCGGCAGAAAGTTACTGGAAAATCCGCGCTCGCTGGCCTATTCCGCAGCCCAAGCAGGAACCGCGCCGCGCAGGGGGCCGAACATGGCAAAGATCACCTATATCGAACATGACGGGACCGAACATCAGGTCGAGGTTGCCAATGGCCTGACGGTGATGGAAGGCGCGCGCGACAACGGCGTTCCCGGCATCGAGGCCGATTGCGGCGGCGCCTGCGCCTGTTCCACCTGTCATGTCTATGTGCATCCCGATTGGGTGGGCAAGCTGCCGGAGAAAGAGGCGATGGAAGAGGACATGCTCGACTTCGCCTACGAACCCGATCCGGACCGCTCGCGCCTGACCTGCCAGTTGAAGGTCACGGACGCGCTGGACGGGCTGGTGGTGCAGATGCCGGAAAAGCAGATTTGATACGGGCCGCTTTAATCGCCTGGCTCGGCCTGGGCGGCGTGGCGTCGGCCTGCGACTATCCCGGCCCGCCGCCCGGGGCGGGAGACGCCCATGTCGATGCGGGGCGCGGCATCCTGTGGGCCGGTTTCTCGGATGCGACGGAGCGCTATCGTCACGGTGTCCTCGGCGACGCGGTGGAAGCCGGAGGCTTGCGCGCGGCCGGCGCCGGTCTCGGACCCTGCGATCTGGCCGTGCTGCTTCCCGCAAACCGCGTATTCGAGGACCTGTCGCCGCGGCTTTTCGACCTCGACGGCGACGGCGCGCACGAGATCGTCGTCGTCGAAACCGACGTGAACCGGGGCGCGCAGCTCGCGGTCTACGGGCTCCGTGGCGGCCGCCTGGAGAAACTGGCGGCCACGCCGCATATCGGCCGGCCGAACCGGTGGCTGGCTCCCCTCGGCGCCGCCGATCTCGACGGCGACGGCGCGGTCGAGATCGCCTATGTCGACCGCCCCCACCTGGCCAAGACCCTGCGGGTCTGGCGCTGGCGCGGCGGCCGGCTGTCCCATGTCGCCGACCTGCCCGGCATCACCAACCATCGCATCGGCGAGGATTTCATTTCCGGCGGCATCCGCGATTGCGGCGCGGGACCCGAGATCATTGGCGCCGACGCGGCCTGGAGACGGGTGATGGCAGTGCGTCTGAAGGACGGCAAATTGACCGCCCGCGCCATTGCGCCTTTCGACGGTCCGGCCGCGCTGGACCGCGCGCTCGACTGCCGCTAGCGAGCGGTCAGGTCAGCGCCCGCCAGCCGATGTCGCGCCGGTAGAA
>JAHELH010000276.1 GCA_024644285.1 Paracoccaceae bacterium
ATGCACGTCGACCGCATCGAAATCACCGATCTCGCCTTTGTCGAGCATACCGGCCGCTTCGCGGCGCATTTCTGCCTCCACATGACCGACCGCAGCACCGGCGCCGCATCGCACGCCTATCTGATCGGCCAGGCCGACCGTCAGCCCTGCGAAGCCAGCGACAGCCTTGCGGCGCGTTTGCTGGGCGACGTCAGGCGGCAGATGGAAAAGATGCCGGAATTCCTCCTCGGCCAGCACCGCCTGACGTTCCAAGAGGACCTGCCGGTGCAAGTGGCAGCCTGATCCGGCCCCTATCCTGTCCGCCCGCCGCCAGGCCTTGTCGCCGACAGCCCTTTCCGCCGCTCCGCGCGTCCTCTAGATTGCCTGCAAGCAATTCGGAGGCACCCATGGCCCAGCGCCTGCACCTGGTTTTCGGCGGCGAGTTGGTCGATCCGTCCAAGAACGTGTTCAAGGACCCCAACGATATCCACATCGTCGGGATCTTTCCCGACTATCAAAGCGCCTACAACGCCTGGAAGGCCGAGGCGCAGCGCACCGTGGACAATGCGCATACGCGCTATTTCATCGCCCACCTGCACCGCCTGCGCGACGAAGAGACCGAGGCCGCCCCGACCGAGGAGCTTGGCTGACACGCTGCAATGCCCAATTCCCTGAGCCTCGCCCTCTACCTCGCCACAAAGGCCCGCCGCGACCGCGCGGCCGACCGCGACGGCGGCGGCGAGGCCCTGAGCGGGAAGGACCTGTCCCGCCAGCCCGAGCGTACCGGCCAGACCGGCAAGGCGCGCCCCAGCGGTCCGCTGATCTGGATGCACACGGGCCGCGACGGCCCCGGCACCGCCCCGCGCGAACTTGCGCGACGGCTGATCGCAGAGCGCGACGATCTGAATTTCCTGCTGACCACCGCTGCAGAGCGCCGCCCGGATTCCGAGCCGCAACTGATCAGCCAGCTTGCCCCGGATGAAACGCTGCCGGCCATCCGCCGTTTCCTGGCGCACTGGCAACCCACCCTGTCGGTCTGGACTGAACCCGATTTCCGGCCCGCCCTGGTCTCCGAGACGGCCAAGCGAAACATCCCCCTGGTGCTGACCGATGCCAACACTGCCCGGGCGGATATGCAGAACCGGCTCTGGTGGCGCGGGGTGTCGGGAACCATCCTGTCCAATTTCCGGCACGTCATCACCGGCACCCCCGCATCCGCCGCCGCGCTGCGCAAGCTGGGCGCGTCACCCGAGATGGTCGAGATCCGGGGATTCCTGGAAGAAGGCAGCGCCGCCCTGCCTTGCAACGAATCCGACCGCTCCAGCATGGCGAAAGAAATCGGCAGCCGGCCGATCTGGCTCGCCGCCAACGTCACGCTTGGAGAACGCGCCGCCGCCATCGCGGCGCACCGGCAGGCCGAACGCCGGGCGCACCGCCTGCTGATGATCCTGGTGCCTGAGGATCCCGATACCGGCCTCGCCTGGACGCGCGAGCTCGCCGCCGAGGGCCTGTCGGTCGCGCTCCGCTCCGCCGGGCAGGATCCGCACGTGCAGACCAAGATCTACATCGCCGACATCCCGCAAGAGATGGGGCTGTGGTACCGGCTGGCGCCGATATCCTTCCTCGGCCAGTCGCTGGAGCCCAAGGGCGGCATCAACCCGTTCGAGGCGGCGGCGCTCGGCTCCGCCATCCTGCACGGACCCAACGTCGACAGACATGCCCACGCCTACGCCCGCCTGACCGACGCCATGGCCGCGCGGCTCGTCCCCGACGCGGACGCGCTGGGCGAGGCGATCGAGGCCCTGCTTGCGCCCGACATCGCCGCCGCCATGGCGCACGGGGCGTGGCAGGTCTGTTCTTCCGGGGCCGCGGCGACCGACCGGGCCATCGACCTGACGCTGACGCTGCTCGACAGCATCGAGACCATCTAGTGCGGCCACCGGATTTCTGGTTCAGGTCGCCTGACCGCCCCGGCTGGCAGGCGCGGATGCTGGCGCCGCTGGCCGCGCTTTACGCCGCAGCCACCGCGCGCCGGTTGGCGCAGCCGGGGCACAGGGCAGCCATTCCGGTCATCTGCATCGGCAACCTGAACGCCGGCGGCGCCGGCAAGACACCGACGGTGATCGCGTTGCTGGAGCGTTTGCAGCAGGCCGGAATCGACGCGCACGTCGTGTCGCGCGGCTATGGCGGCGGCATGAGCGGCCCGGTCCGGATCGATCCCCGCCGCCACGCCGCGGCGCAGGCCGGGGACGAGCCGCTGCTGATCGCCGCCTTCGGACCGGTCTGGGTGGCCCGCGACCGCGCCGCGGGCGTTCGCGCCGCCGAGGACGCCGGGGCGCAGGCGGTGATCCTCGACGACGGTTTCCAGAACCCGTCCGTGCAAAAGGACATCTCGATCGTCGTCGTCGATGCCGGTCAGGGCTTCGGCAATGGCCGCGTCCTGCCCGCAGGCCCCCTGCGCGAACCGGTCGCGGCCGGGCTGAAGCGCGCCGATTTCCTGCTGGTGATCGGACCACCGGCGCAGCGCGCGGCGTTCAACGCGCAACGGGCCGACAGGCTGACCGTGCCCATACTGCAAGGCGCCCTCACGCCGCTGCAGACCGGTATGGCCTGGCAGGGCCTGCCGGTCGCTGCCTTCGCCGGCATCGGGCGGCCGGACAAATTCTTCACCACCCTGCGCGAACTGGGCGCCGACATCCGCCAAGCCGTCGCGCTCAGCGATCACCAGGCCCTGACCCCCGCCCTGATGCAGCGGCTGGAGCGGGAGGCGCAGTCGCAAGGCGCGCAACTCGTGACGACCGAGAAGGACGCCGTGCGCCTGCCCGCCGACTATCGCCAGAGAGTCCTGACCGTCCCGGTCCGCCTGCGGATCGAGGATTGGTCGCCGCTCGATGCGGCGCTGGCGGGCCTCGGGCTCACGACGGCTTCAGCGCGGCCCTGATCTCCTCGCCGTGCTCGTCGAGCTTCGGCGATGGACGCTCCAGCGCCAGATCTGCGCTCGAGAATCGGAACGGCGGCCGTACCGTCGGGATGCCGTCCAGCTCGGCCCGCAGGCCGCGATGCACCGCTTGGCGATCGGTAAAGACCTCTTCCATGTCGTTGATCGGACCGGCGGGAATGCCCCGCGCCTCGCAGGCCGCCAGCAAGTCGGCCTTGGCCATGGTCACCGTCCGCTCGGTCAGCAACCGCCCCAACTCGTCGCGGTTGGCGATCCGGTCGGCATTGCTGGCGTAGTCGGGCGCGTCTTTCAGCTCCGCCACGCCAAGTACCTCGCAAAACCTGCGGTACTGGCCGTCATTGCCGCAATTGACGATGACGTAGCCATCGGCGCAGTCGAAGACCTGGTAGGGCACCAGGTTGGGATGCGCATTGCCCAGCCGTCCCGGCGGCCGCCCGGTCGTCAGATAGTTCATCGCCTGGTTCGCGGTGATCGCCGTGCCCACGTCCAGCAGCGCCAGGTCGATATGCGTGCCCTCT
>JAHELH010000277.1 GCA_024644285.1 Paracoccaceae bacterium
TCCAGCACGCCGTCGATCCAGCGGCTGACCGGAATGCCGGTCGAGTTCATCAGCGATGTCGGCTTGCCGTCTTTCTCGGGACCGTCCGCGAACTGGCCCTTCAGCCAGTCGAGGTCCTCTTCCCAGACACGCGCCCAATGCGCCCAGGAACCGGGCGCCAGGCCATAGTAGCCGGGCAGCGTGTGACTGAGCACGCCGAGGTCGGTCGCGCCCTGCACGTTGTCATGGCCGCGGAAGATGTTGGTGCCGCCGCCGGAGGTGCCCATGTTGCCCAGGGCAAGCTGCAGCACGCAATAGGCGCGGGTGTTGTTGTTGCCGTTGGTGTGCTGGGTGCCGCCCATGCACCAGATCACGGTGCCGGGGCGGTTGTTGACCATCTCGCGCGCGACGCGTTCCAGCTGGCTGCCGGGCGCGCCGGTGACGCGCTCGACCTCGTCGGGGGTCCACTTGGCCACCTCCTCGCGGATCTGGTCCATGCCCCAGACACGGGTGCGGATGAACTCCTTGTCCTCCCAGCCGTTGTCGAAGATGTGCCACAGGATGCCCCAGATCAGCGCCACGTCGGTGCCGGGGCGGAAGCGGACATATTCGTCGGCATGCGCCGCGGTACGCGTGAAGCGCGGGTCGCAGACGATCAGCGGCGCGTTGTTCTGCTCTTTCGCGCGCAGCACGTGCAGCAGCGAGACGGGGTGCGCCTCGGCCGGGTTGCCGCCGATGATGAAGATGGCGCGGCTGTTATGGATGTCGTTGTAGCTGTTCGTCATGGCGCCGTAGCCCCATGTGTTCGCAACGCCCGCCACGGTGGTCGAATGGCAGATCCGCGCCTGGTGGTCGACGTTGTTGGTGCCCCAGTAGGCGGCGAACTTGCGGAACAGGTAGGCCTGTTCGTTGGAATGCTTGGCCGAGCCGAGCCAGTAGACGCTGTCGGGTCCGCTTTCGTCGCGGATCGACATCATCTGGTCGCCGATCTCGTTGATCGCCTCTTCCCAGCTGACCCTAACCCATTCGCCGTTCACCAGCTTGGTGGGATATTTCAGCCGGCGCTCGCCATGGGCGTGCTCGCGGACGGAGGCGCCCTTGGCGCAGTGGGCGCCGAGGTTGAAGGGGCTGTCCCAGGCCGGCTCCTGGCCGGTCCAGACGCCGTTCTGGACCTCTGCCAGCACCGTGCAGCCGACCGAGCAGTGGGTGCAGACGGATTTGCGGATTTCCACCGGGGCGGCGGCGCCTGCCTGGGCCTCGGCCCGGCCGACACGGCCGGAGGTGGTGGCCAGCGCGGCGAGCCCGCCGATCGCCAGGCCCGAGCCGCGCAGGAAGGAGCGCCGGTCGATGCGGGCATTCGCGGCCTTTGACAGGACCGAGGCCCTGGCGGCCCCGTGCGTCGTCCGGTTGGTCTTTTTCCTCAACATATCTTGTGTCCTCCCTGTCGGGCCGTCCGCGACCCCGAATGGTTCTCTGCAGAACGGGCGCCGGCATGCGCCCATCCCGATCGTCGCGTCGCGCGTTCTAGAAGCGCGCGCTGGCGAGGTACTTCTTGACGTGTTCGGTCCTGGGCAGGCCCTTGCCGCCCTTGGCCTCGGCGGCGTCGGCGCGCTCGCTGCCGGCAACCGTGGCCACGGCCACGGCGGGCGCGGCGGTGCCGGC
Source organism: Paracoccaceae bacterium (assembly GCA_024644285.1). Lineage (GTDB taxonomy): Bacteria > Pseudomonadota > Alphaproteobacteria > Rhodobacterales > Rhodobacteraceae > JAHELH01. Next base: position 1,642 of record JAHELH010000277.1, read on the forward strand.
CAGTTTCAGAAAGTCGCGGCGGCTCTGTCGCGTGTCTTTCTTCGTCATGTGGTCCTCCCTTTCGAATTTCGTCGGACGCGGCCCTTTTCGGCCGTCACCCTTCCAGTCTGAATGCCTCGATCTCGATCTCGATGAAGGCGCGGCCGATCTTGCCCACGGGAGCATAGAACAGCGAGGCTTCGGCGGCTTCGAGATCGGTGAAGAAATGGCCCGCCCAGGGGGCGAGATGCGTGTTGAAGAAGGCTTCCTGGTCCTCCAGCGACAGCGCCTTGCCAAAGGCGCCGGTGATCAGCCCGGCCATCATCTCGCACAGGGTGGCGATATGGTCCTCGGGTTCCTTGACCTTGTGGTCGCGGGCGATGCCCAGCTTGGCCATGTGATCGCGGAGCAGGGCCAGCGGCTTTTCGTTCAGGAAACCGGTCATGTAATAGCTGCCATAGGGCAGAAGCTCGCCGCGCCCCAGACCGATGAAGAGGGCGTTGTATTCGCGTTCCACCGCCCTGGGCGCCGTGGCCGCGGCCAGCCGAGACAGCGCGGTGATGCCGCTGCCGAGATCGGAGCTGTTACCGCTGATCGCCGAAAGCTGGCGGAGCCGGGCCTGATCGGGAGGGGAGGCGAGCAGACGCGCGAGCAGAAGGTAAAGCTCCGCCCGAAGGCGTTCCTCCTCGGCCAATGAGGCCGTCGCCGCGTTCTCGGCTAAAGCTCCCTGCGACACGTGCTCTCCGTCAGTGTTCGCCGACAGGCTAGGTCATGGCCGCCGTTCGGGCAACAAATTTTGTGCGCATCGCCCAAGAATTGAACAGATCAAGTCGTGCGGAAGGTCATCCGGCGCGGTCTGGGCGGCTCCGCCGCATTCTCATCGGCGAGATCGGCCGGCATCTGACCGAAATCGGCCGTCGCGGGCCCGGTCGCCTGCGCGGGTTCGAGCGCGTCGTTCTCTTCCTCCGGGGCCTCGGCAATCGCGGGGTCCGGCTGCGGATCCGCGTCTTCGGCAGCCGGATCCGTCGGTTCCACGGCGTCGCGCAGAAATCCCTTGCCGACGCGATACGCGGTCTGCAGCACCTCCGGCACCAGGGCCGCGTCGGTGAAATCGCCGCCATAGTCGACCAGGCCGTCGACATTGGCCAGCACCGGGTTCGAGGTCCAGAGCCGCCGCAGCGCGCGCTGGCGCAGGTATTCCGGCACCTCGCGGGCAAGGAAGGCCTTGAAATCGTCGCCCGAGGTCAGGCTGTCGGGATCGGGCAGGCCGAGTCTCTTGAGGATCTCTTCCTCGGGGATCTGGTCGTCGGGCTTTGCCACGGGCGGCTTCGGCACCGGCTGTTCCGGCGCGGGCGCGGCGGCGCCGGCGGCGGCGGCCCGCTTGCGGCGCGACCAGCGTGCGAAGGGGTTGTCGTCGTCGGTCATGAGGTTTCTCGCCGCGGCTTCTGCGCGCCGGGCGCGCGGTAGACGTCGGCGGTCTGCCGGATCCGCGCGTCGCCCACCCCGTCCTCGGTCCGGTCGACGCGCTGGCGGTCGCGGCGGCGCTTGACGAACGGTTCCTCGTGGAAATGCGCGTCGGTGAAGTCGCGCACCCAAGCCACCAGGCCGGGCGGCATCGGCACCGGCTCGACGATCTCCTCGCCGCTGTCGGTATAGTCCTGCGCCTCGAAGGCCGAGGCGGTGACGGCGTGGACGCTGACGTCGCGCACGCCCCGCCCGTCACGCCGCAGGACGACGAAGACCGAGGGCGGGGACATGGTCAGCGACACCTTGTAGGCCTCGACGTCGGCGCGGTGCAGGGTCAGCGGCAGGGTGGCGGCGTGGTA